>NZ_CAUQWY010000003.1:0-117548 GCF_963521865.1 uncultured Streptococcus sp. | reverse complement strand
AAATACTGAAATTCTCTCACATCCTTCTCCTACCGATAACTATTTATTATCACTATACAAAGCACCCAAATAAGTTTATAATAGCATGATTATTGATAAAGGAGATTTTTATGGATTATAAACTTATTTCTACTTACTTAGATTATTGCAAAACTCATAAGCGTTTGAGTTCACACACGATTCGCGCTTATAAGAATGATCTTATGCAATTTTATAACTCAGACTATGATAATGTCGAATCCTATATAGAACACTTGACACAATCTAACATAAAAACGAATACATTAAGAAGAAAAATTGCTTGTATGAAGGTGTTTTATAACTATCTAAAATACCAGAACATAATTGAAGAGAACCCCTTCAATCAATTGCGTTTTCAATTTAGAACTGAAAAAATATTGCCTAAAACGATTCCATATGACATTCTGAAAAGTATTTTTTTATATTTAGAGCAGAGAGTAGTTCTATCTAAAACTGACTATCAAAAACAACATGCAGAAAGAAATCTACTAATTATTTCACTTTTACTTTCAACAGGTATCAGAATTTCTGAACTTTGTCACATTCATCTCAAAGATATTAATCTTTCCAATAAGACACTCCGTATTATAGGAAAAGGTAAGAAAGAGCGTATCCTATTTTTAGGAGATCAAACAACCTTCAATTTATTAGAAACATATATAAATAAAAACGGAAAGGAATCTAATGAGTTCCTATTCCCAGGGAAACATTCGCCTAAACCATTGTCAGAGCAAAGTGTACGTTTAATTTTAAAGAGAATCGTTGAACAAAATAGCTTATCTAAAACTATTACACCACATATGTTTAGACATAGCTTTGCAACAATGCTTCTAGATAATGATGTAGATATTCGATACATTCAACAAATTCTTGGACACAGTTCTATATCAGTCACACAAATCTATACTCACGTATCTCATTCAAAACAAAAAGAAATACTTAGTTCTTTTAATCCTATGTCAGTGATTCATTCTGAAATCGAATAAGAGACATTTCCGGAGGTTACAGTTTACTTCATCTTAAATTAATGTTTGTAGTTCGACTTCAGTTAATAGATTTTATACTCAACAAAAGCAAAAAGCATACAAAACTCCACTTTGAATCAGCATTTATACTAGATTCCGTATTAAGAACTCCATAACTGTTTTTCTAAAATATAACTTTCAAATATCCTTAAATATAGATGAGGAAAAACTCAATCTCAGAAGAAAATGGAGTAAATCTTCCTACAAGAAAACGCATAGTATCAAGTTTCAACACCTAATACTATGCGTTTTTCTGATTTTAAAGACTTTTTTATCCTAAATAGACTATATTTTAAAATTCGTGATCTAACCACCATTTCGATTAGTTAAATCTTTCAATCTTTCTTCTCCAGATTTAAGCATATCCTTTTCTACCTGACTCCACTCTCCAAACAGTAACTCGTGAAGAACAGCTGCTGCTGATATTTCATCATCTCTCGAATCGTAAACACAGGTCCTATCTCGTTGATAGATTTGGATTTGTTCAAAGATACCTAATTGCTCCAGCTGGTGGGTATTCTCAACTAGATTGTTCACTATCAGATCATGATGTTCTTTTGGAGTTGCGCGTGCTTGATTTGGATTGATGGCGTACAGTTCTTCATAACGGATAAGAGTACTTAGATAGGACAATTCGGGCTTTGTTGCAATTAAGGCTAATTGTACTTCATATCCCTTATTTTTCAAGAGTTGTGCTGTTTTCTTTGGAACATCAATCGTTCGTAAAGTTCCCTCTATCAAAAGATTGTATCCCAAATGACTCAATTCTGTTACTAAAGACTCTACCATTTTACCTGCAAAATCTTTGGTGTATTCTACACTATCTTTGCCATATTCTTGCTGCAGTTCTAAATAGTGTGGATGCTGAGAACGAAAACTATCGCCATCTATGATAACAATATTTCCTTGAAATTCTTTCTGTTTAATACGATGAATTGTAGTCTTACCAGCACCACTTTGTCCTCCAAGTAAAATCGCTATAGGTTGCTTACTGGACTTTTTTCCTCTTGTCAGTGAGCGAAGGTTCCTTGCTAAAGCCTGTTTAAATTGACTATCAGTATAATCTTGGATTCCCATTAGGCTACCATCCGTTTTTCAGATATCTCTAACATACGTTCAATTCCATCCAAATAGCCGCTATACCTCTCTATTTCATCAAAATTTTCTACTAAATAGATATTCGTATGAATCAAGTCAGATAGATCATCACTCATTAAAATCCAAGGATTAGATTCATCATCAATGCTAATTCCCTGACTATCTTGATAACGATAGAGTCGAGATAATAGATTAGCACCTCTTTCTTTCACAATTTCAATTTTTAAAGTCAATTCATAATCTTCAACAGGATTAAGCATTTTATCTTCCCCTACAATATCGACATAAGATACATTAAATTTCTGACAAATGATGTCTATTAATTCGGTAGAAACTGAACTCGTTCCATTTTCATAACGACTCAGACTATTTCGTGAAATACCTACAATCCGTGCAAATTCAGGTTGTGTTAAGTCATGTGTTTTACGTAAGGATTTTATGTTCTTTCCAATCATGGCAAACTCCTTTATTTTTCTAAATCCATTATAGCATAAAAAAGCAGAACGCACCAAAATTGGTGCGTTATTTCTTGTTTTTCTAGCCTAAACTTTACTTCTAAAAAAGCCACCTTAAAGACTAATTCCTTTTTCGGTGGCTTTTCAAAATACTATACAATAAAATACTCTTGTTTAATTTTTGTAAGCAGATTGTTAGCAACCGAAGTTACACCAACATGCATCAGTTCAGGATCAGAATAATCTAGATTACGAGCATAGCCTTCTGCAACAGTCTGAGCAATACGCTCATCCAATTTATAATTAGAGGCTTTTAATAGTGCTTGAAATAATTCTGAACTATATAGTTTAATATTATTTTCCAATGATACTGCTGCCATTTTTGTAACTCCTCTCCTGTTTTTGATTGATAAATCTTCTCTATTTTAAAAGATTGGTTGTGAGTGGATAATTGTTTAAAAGAATAGGGTTTTCTAAACTTTTTTTGAAAAGTTTGTGTTTGTATTTTGGCTTGGTTTTCGAATCAAAAAGAGAGAATCAAGTTGATTCCCTCTCTATGTTAGTTTTTACTTATTTTCCCTATAGGAAAGCTAGGATCTATTAAAAAATTCTTTTTTCTGTGAACTTCCCCATCTTTCGATAAATAGAATTCCCACTAACAAAAGGATAATCAGGCAAGGAAGTAAGAACATCCCCATGCTCCAATTCAGATTGACATTATCAATTTGCTTAGGTAATCTTCCAGATAAAATCTCCACTGAACGCAAGTAAGTAAAGGGAATCAGATGTGCAATTCTTTGAAGAGGCTGAATTGTTTGGATGCCAAACAATAAGCCAACAATCCCAATGAGTGAAAGAAAGAGAACAGGCATTTTTTGCTTGAAAAAGTAAGCAATCAAGTACACTACTTCCACAATGATGATAAAGGCTAAGAAAGCTAATAACAAGCCAGGAAATAACACATCTTGTATCTTTCCAATAGTTACCTCTTGATTCACTAAGCTATAAATCGGGTAGGGATAATCTAACTGTCCAAAACCACTTATCAGACTTCCCACTAGAAAAGAAAATCCACAGATTCCGATAAACAACACACTTACATAACCCACTCCAACTCCAAGAGAGGACATTGCAAATATCACTTTTGAAAAAGGATATAACTGAGCTGTATCTAGATGATTTTGATATCTTTCTGCAAATAGTTGTGTTAGCATAAAAATAATAGCAACCACAAACAAGCTTGGGATGATAGCCTCTAAAATCCAGACAATCTGATCAATCCCGTGGGTCGGATAATCTAAATTGTGGGCTTTTATGTTCAAGGGATACAGGGCTTGGTAAGTCTTTCGTTCGCGGTCAACCGCCATTTTTAAGTCAGAGCTAGAAGTTGGTTCCTTCGATACAATTTCATAACTCTTTTCTTCAGCTTGCCACTGCAAATAGTAGGCTTCTTTCCAGCGTCCTTCTTTTAACAAAGCCAGAATTTCTTTCTTTTGAGTCAAAAGATTTTTTTGCAAGTCTAAATTTTCTTTAACAAACTGGTATTCCTCCGAGCTGGTGTCAGACATTTGAGAGAGTTTCTCTTCATTTTTATTGATAGCTCTCTCATTTGCTACAAGATGAGTATCCAACCGACTCTCCAAGCTGACTGAGTTTGCAGTCCGACTATTGAAATAAAAGGTAACACCGAGTACAGATACAAATAAAGCTAAGATAATCCAGTTTAAGCGACTTTTGAAAACTTTTTTTAATAAAAATAGACCAACATCTTTCATAAACTAAACCTCTTCTATCTTTCCCTGATGAATGGTTACTATTCTATCGCAGACGTCAACCAACTCTTCCTTATAGTGGGAACTCAAAAGAACCAGCTGCTCTTGTCTATCAATTTGTGCCAGCCTATCAAAAAACTTCTGTCGATAATACTCATCTAAGCCATTTGTAATCTCATCCATGAGCCAGCATTTCGCATGACTGAGAAAATACATGGCAATCACCAAGCGTTGCTTCATCCCTAAGGAATACTTGCGAATGGGAAGACTGATATAGTCAGACATTTCCCAGTAGGCGATTTCATCCCTCAAGTTTAGATCTGACTTCCAGATATTTTTTATAAGGCGAAGATAGTCCATCCCACTTAAGTTTCCATCCAGCCATTCAACGCTCTCATAATAAAAGAAAGAAGGAGGAGCTACAATATTTCCACTACTTATAGGAATTAAGTTGCTAATGGCGCGGAACAGGGTCGTCTTTCCAGAGCCATTGATAGCAAGAAGACCATAAATCCTACCCTTTTTAAAGGTGAAATCCGCATCTTGCAAGATGACTTGTCGCGTTTTTAGGGTAACATGAGTAAGCCTTAACATATCAAACTCTCCTTCTTCTAAACATTTAACTATTAATATCCTCCAGTATAGTAGTTTATGACCTCATAACGATCGTAATTCCAGCCAGAATCAACTTTATACTCTGAATAGCTGTCATAACGAGACCATGACGGAATCCAAGCATATTGATGGTCGTGATAGTTGGTACTATATTCCCAAACCGTATTCCAATCATACCTGTAACTTTTAGTGACTGTCACAGCAGATACACTGGACTGAAAAAGACCAAGTGATAACAAACTAGCTAATAAAGCAACTTTTGCTGATTTTTTCATGGTTTTCACCACACTAATATATTTACTTTTGAAAGCGCTTTAATTATATCATTTTTTCTCTGTTATGCAATAGTTTTTTTATTTGTTATGTAATAATTTTTTTGATCCGAAAAATCTTACACTAAACGCTAGCAACTGGAATTTACTCTAAGACGACTCTGTTTTAGGGCTATTTGTCGTGCACTTTTTTCTAAGTCTTTTCGCTTTTGAACCCTTATATATCAAGAAAAAGAAAACTAGTGGAAGTTAGTCTAAGACGAATTTCCACTGATTTCACGCGTTTTTCTCATACTAAAAGCTATGTTGTGAGAAACTGGAAGTTAGTTTTAGAAGTTACTGGTTTTCTAAACTCATCAAGCATTTCTTCTTTTGTAATTTCATTCTGACGAAAATGAGCTAAAACTTGGGGTGGATTGTCATCGGTCTGAACACCATAGATAAAATCAAAATGATGTTGTAATTCATCTGGATTCTCCCGATTTTGAATTACAAATTCCGCAAAATCTAAATCTGACTCTGACTTTTTATATTTTGAAAAATAGTGACAATGATAGTCAGTGCTCTTAAAAATTTCTATAAAATTTGAAATACGAAATTCTACTATACTACCTACTTCTTCTTCAGAGTCAAAAATATTATTATTAGAGGTGCTTCGATTTAATACTTCAACTTGCTTGTTAATAAATTTTCTAGCTTGTTCAAAGTCAGGTGTGATATAGAAACCAGGTCCAAAGTCTAGCTCACTTCCTAAATTAAATTTAACATCGATTCCTTTTTTCAAGGATTCTAAATGTCTCAATAATGTAGCATGAAACCACTGCGTCTGACCTAGTTGCTTTTCCTGCTTGGTAGTCAACTCCAAAACATTTACTTCCTTCCGTCTTTCCTAAATCTCTCTAAATTCTTCTCCAATTGTTCCTTATGAAGTTGATTTTTAGCTTCCTTTAATGTGTCGTCCAAAGTTTCTTCTCTATAAGTTGCTTCTGTTTTTAGTTGTTCTGATCCTTGATCTTGAGTGAAAATGATATCTAGCAGTCGGTCTATTTTTTTAAGATCTTGGACAGACATATCAGATAGTCGATGAATTAGCTTCTTAAATACATCACTATTGTCTTGATTTTTCTTAAAAAATGTTGTAAACATCTATAACCTCTCAAAAAAAGCAGCCTATCAGGACTGCTTAGTGTAATTCCGAAATCGCATCATAAATGGACTGCAATTTCTTATTGTCTTTATTCTTTGTGTCAATTAACGTGTGTAGCCCTTCAATTTTCTTTTGACTACTTTGAATATCGCTATTGTTATCTGCAATAAGTCTTTTAAGATGTTGCTGATAACTTGTAGTGATATCTGTCTCTTTTCCTGTTCTAACCTCTGTAACTTTGGGTTTAGAACTAGAATTTGATTCCGTCACAGGTGCTTGTTTACGCTTTTGAAAAGCTGCTTCAGAATTTACTTCATTACCTCCTTGATGATTTCCAAATAAGGCCGCAATTTTATCTGGATCTTCTTGATTTTCTGATTTACTTTCTAATGGTTGATTAAAATTCCAATCTTTTGTCATTCACTCATTTCATCCTTTATAAATTCAGAATCATCGAATTGTCTTTCTTTGCCAAATGCATGGTCAAGAGCTTCTTCAAAACTCATGTGACTAATGCTTTGACGCCTTTTGAACGTCGCAAACATCGCTGTCTCCAGTTGCTCTTTGTAAGCAGCTAGTTTTTCTGTCTCTCTTGCTACCTTGTTTTCTTGCCTAGTGACCTTTTCTTCTAGGCGTTCAATAATGGTCATATACTATCCTCCTTCATTCTAATATTAGCTAAAACACCTTGATTTTGTTATCACAATTCTAAACATTGAGAGGTTTGTCTTATTGGTTGATTCCTCAAGGTCTCTTTTGCATTCTCAAGCATAAATTTTAAATCTGATTTGTTTTCTTGAAGAATATCGTTCCAGTCTCGTTTTTCTTTCCCAGACTCATTATCAGGTAAATCCAGTAAAACAGGAAATCCTGATTGAGATAACTTATCAGAAAAATCTTTACCTGCATCATCACAATCTACTGCCAGTGTCAATAAATCAGGATGATTATTGAAATAGGTAGTGGTATCACGAATTGTATTGATCAAAGGCAATAACTTTGAAGGTGTTACTGTATCTAAGAATTCCAACTTCTGATTTTCTTCAGCTATCAGTCGTAAAGTTTGATAAGCCACAACAGACCTTTTTAATCCCTCCATAGATACCAAACGAACATCAGTTAGACTTTGTTGATGAAGTTCGTAATAGCTCATCAAGTCGATGAACGATTCACAAAAGACCAGTCTATTTGGTTTACCAATGTCAAAGGATATTCCAATATGTCCATGGCTTCCTTTTAGAATCGTTTTTAACCTCTTTCTAGAAAGAGAGTGATTCTTATAAATCCCTTGTAGGCTTGCTGCTTGCAGTTTGTGACGATGATCAAAGCTTTTAAAAACGATAACAGGTTCAACTATTTCATTTGTTTTCCAACTAGCTTGTGCTATCAAACCTTGTTGAATCATCTTTTCTATGATTTCTTCTGAGATTCCTCTACATTCTGTTAAATAATATCTAGCCAGACTGCAGTTAGAATCTTCTATTCTCTTTAAAGGATAATAAAATGGTCTCTCTCTTTTTTCTTGAACAGCTTCTTTTTGAAAAGGTTCTTCAGAAAGAAAGGCTAGAGTATCTTTAAAGGAAATTCCCTTAACAAGTCGAACAAAATCAATGACATCACCTTGAATATCTCTTGAAAACCATTTAAAAGTATTGGTAGTTGAAAAAATCCGAAATGAATCGTGTTCAGAATGCTCATAGACACTAGTCGAAACTTGTTTAAAGGGGATACCTAAACGATTGGCTACATCAAGAATTGAGATTTGCTTACATTCTTCTATTTCCATGCAATATCATCATTTTGTTGTAGTATTTGGCAGTGATGGTATTGATGATGATTCTTCTAAAGTTTTGGGAGTTGCATTATCTAAATCATCTAACCCAGATTTCCAAACCTGTACTTGGTTGACCAATAACTTACCAGGTAGTTTAGAAAAGGATAACTTAACTGTTCTTGTTTCTGTCTGATTAGTCTTTGATTGGTTGGCATTCTTTAAATCAGATACATAGGTTACATTATAAGAGACCATGGCAATAGCTTGATTAGTAGTCTGATTGACAAAGATATCAGCTTTTTCGAAATGATAATCCAAAATATAGTCCTTATAAACTTGGTTCATGGCATCATTTTGACTTGTCAATTCTTGAGAATAAGCCGATTCAGTCATATAAGGTTGAATGCGTGTATTATTTTCTCCGAGCTTTTCTTTCGTATAGTACTGTGTCAAAAATTCTTTTACAGTATCTGATGACAAAATGCTTGCTTTATCTTCTGCTTGTTTATCCTCTACAAGTTTAGCTGCAGCCAATTCGATTTCTTTGCGACTTTGTTTAGCAGTAGAATGTTGACCAGCAGTATATCCCATCATGAGAATAAAGCTAGTTGCGGCTACTGCTCCAACACTAATTAAGGCTTTAGTTTTGACTTTATTTAACATCTTAGACCTTCTTTCTATAAAAACTAGGTCAAGAATAACAAAAAGGACTTGTAAGTTTTATCACAAGAAAAAGTATAGCCTCTAAAACTCAATTTCAAGAGAAAATTAAGAAAATCTTCCCACAATAAAACGCATAGTATCTGGTTTTTTCAATGCCTGACACTATGCGCTTTTTTCTTTTAAATACTTTTTGCCCAGTTCAACTTCTTAAGAAGGCCAAATGATATTCTCCATTCAATTTAACTGCTACTTTCTCGTGGATAGACTGATTTTCTAAAGAACATATTTCTCCATATTTCCAACTTTCACGCTCCCCTGATAATCTAGTGACTGACTTCACTTGATTATCTAAGTTAGCAACTGTAGCACTAAGCTCTTCTTTTGGAATAATTTCTTCAGTAATTGTAAATGATTGTTCCCCTATCTTCAACTCTCTGGCTTCTTGCTCATTGATAGCAAATCCTCCTACTAAGCGAACATTAAATAAGTCAGAAACTTTTAGTAGTTCTTCTTTAGAAATATTATCAAGTAGTCTACATTTATAGAAAGTACTATCAATTTTTATGGCAAATTCTCTATTCTTGGTCTGATATAAGTCACCAATCTCCAACAAATCATTCTTTATTTTATTATTGGAATCATCGTAAGATATTTCATAAGTATCATCATGATTGCTTACTTTACTTTCAATATCTTCATATGAAATTAATTGATTAGTTACACCATAATGCTCTCCTTTATAATCGAATCGATTATAACTTGAGTCGAGAAATTTAACATCAAACTTCTCATATGTACATCCAGCCAATCCAAGTAAACTTAAGAAAAAAATTACGGAAAGATAGATCTTTTTGAATTTCATAGTTCTCCTCCTAATTTTCTATAGTTAAATTATCAAAAATCAATAACGCCTCCCTCCAATATGTCTTTACAGACTTATTTTGGATATGAAGTAAAGTCAAAACAATTCCCAAACTTCCATCCAAAAATTTAACACTTCCTTCATTTCCATCAGAATAGTAGCTATCTTCCTCAAAACCAAACTTTTTTGATATAGTAAAACTACTTAATATTTTTTCTTTAATTATGGACAAATACTTATCCCAAGGTTCTTCTTTAAAAATTTGTTTGTATAGAAAACCAATTTCATATAATCCGGAATATCCATGACATAATATAGAGGATTGTACACCCACTGGACATTCCAGTGAAGCAATCAAAATGTTCTTTGATTTTTCTACCAATTTTTGATCTTTCAAAAATATCCCCACATACAGATAGAGCAAACTGATACCTGGACTACCATAACACCAAGCATCTCTAAAATATTCTTTGTTATCTAAATCACTACCCTTACTATATTCGTCCATATCAATAGCCGATTTCCACTTATATTGATTAGTCCCATCTGCTATTTCTGATCTATCATATATTTCAATAATATTTTTTAAAAATTTTTTTATTTTTGTTCGGACAATTGAATTATAGAATTATTTTTTCAGAATATAATCAGAAATTGGCAATATAGAAAAAGTTTTCGACACGTTTTAATAAAATATTTGTAATACTATTTTGAATCTACTATGGATTAAATACTACACTAAGATTCGAAAACTATAAATTGATATAATATAGTTATAAAAACAAGATACGAAAAAGCAATGTAACTAACTCCTGAGAACTTTAATTTATTGATTAGTGTTAAAAAGACGCCTTATAAAATATGACATCCTATCTAGATACGACTTATAAATCCAAAAACATTAAGTATAGAAGAACAGTTGATATTAATCTTGAGTTATTCACTCTATTATCCAACTCAACGTCTTCTAGCTTTTGATTTTGGTAATGGAATAGCTACAGTCAACAAAACAATAACATGGGGAGAAGATATTCTTCTTTCTTCAAGTCGATTTTACTTAGACAACTTAGAAGAATAGCTATTGATGTCCCAGAAAGACCTTTTCAACGACCTAAAAGAAACACACCATAAAGACACAAATCAGACTCGCTTTAAAAATACATCATGCATGCCAATTAGTTTTTTTCAGATGGTCATACGCATGATTTTACTCACTTTAAAGAAAAAATGAATCATAGTTTAACAGAAAATCACTTGTCTGTGTGTATTTGAGTTATTTAGGCATTGTGAATCTTCATGAGAATACATTTATTCCTATTAAAAATTCTAAAAATCATCCATTGACTGAAGAGGATAAGCAGTTTAATAGAGAGAGGGCTACAATACGAATTAAAATTGAGTATTTTAATACTAAGTTTAAAACTTTTCAGATTAAGGAATAACCTTATCACAATCGAAAAAAATATTTGAGAATGGTCTATTTATTTCGGACTTTACTAAGTGAGACGTACTAATAATCATACTTCAAATATCTGATCCTTAACTATGCCATAAAAATACTTGTTAGTGTAATGTTCGCTTTAGTAAGTCAAGTGGACATTACCCATCCATAATTAGATATTAGCATCTTTTATATCAAGTAGTTTTGTGATAAAATGTAATTATTCCATATAAATTTTTTCTAATGATGGTTTAGTCTTTTATCATTAGAAAACTTATGGGACTTTTTTCAATAAAATAAGCGCCATAAGTTCTATAGGGGATTCACCCACTATAAAACTTATGGCGCCTATTTTAGATACCTAATATTATGTATTTTTTGCTTTTAAAGACTTTTACCCAGTCTCTATTATCTTATTTTTATTTACATTCGGTATTAAGTTTTATGAATTTTTCTTTATTAATCGTTCTTATTGCTGGCTTACTATCTGTAATAATCTCCTTCACTATATTTTCATAAATCTGTTCTGGGATATCACTTGGTTTTTCAGGAGATAGATATAGTTTAGGTATCATAGTATTATTTAATTTAAAAATCTGTTTTTTATCCACTACTGTATTGCGGACAAATGGAACTTTATCCCCTGCCCTTATCAAAAAATAACTTTCTCTGAACTTTTTATTTCCTCCACATTTAGCTATCATCGTAGCCTTATGAGTTTGACACTTAAACAATATCTTGTTATTTTGAACATTTGAATGACAGATATAATAATGCCTTATTAAGGCTAAATCAGAATTTACATCAGGGAAAGGCATTAAAACCTTAATAACATCCTTCTTGCTAATCAATGACTAATCTCCCACTTGATTCGACTTCAACATAAACTGGATTCAACAATTCCTCGTTTGTACTTAACGAATCCAGCAATTCTAAATGTTCCTCGTTTAAATTCATAAAATCCTCTTTTGAAAATACAAAATTCTTTTGATCTATCCTTAAAATTTCATAGTCGTAGTCAGGCTCCGAACTTTTTAAAAGGTCTAAAATTTCAATATCATCATCTGTAATATCTTTTTCGATCATTGGAATTTGTTTTTTTCCAGCATCAATTTCTTCTTTATGAGTAGACCACATTTTAAATTGATGCGTCAAATCAGATAACTCGGAATCTGTCAGTGTATTAATAATAAATTGACTTATTCTAGCATTACTTTCATCAATATCAAAATCACATTGTTTTTGTTTAAGATAATCTTGAACTTCAGCTTCTCTATAGGTGATATCACCGTAAAAATTTGAAAATACTGGTCCATTTTTATAAGCTTTTAAATATGTAAAATCAGAGTCTTTTTTTTCTACAAATTGAAACATTTCATATAGAAACAAGAATTTTTGTAGTTGTAACTTTGAGAACTTAGTAATATCTTCTTGCTTGTTAAGCCAAGCAATCTTATCTAACATACTTTTGGAAGTATTTAAAACCATATTCTCCTCCTTATGATTACAAATAAAAACACAAGCACCACATCTGTCACCTGCGTTCATCTGTTTCCCTTCTATACTTATATAGTACAACTATGTATAACTTTTGTCAAGGAATTTCACTTAAAAAATCTAGTAGAGAATAGTTTGCCGGTAGTTTGGAACTTACTAGATTACGACATACCTGTTGTATGACAAATAAGCCACCCGTATGACGAATGGCTATGATTTTTCAGATATAAAATTACTCTACTTAGTATATGATTGAGCGCCTTTTCTGCTTACAACTACTAAATTAGCAACAAACAATAATACAACATAAAAAGTTAAAGCTAATAAATTAGTTGTGCTTCTAAAATTATTTTCTAAAATTATATTAACTGGTAAAATTACTGGAATCCAAAAAATATTAAGAAAAACTTTATTTGTTGCAAATAATATAAATAAACTTTCTACAACAGCAATAAGTAAATTGCCACCTTTCGCAATAAACAATGTCAATAGCATGTGGAAATGATTTAGCAATATTAGTAATAACCAACTAACTATTCCTACGTAAAAATAATATGAAAAGTGTTCTAACTCTATACCTACAACTACCCATAAAGGAATAGTAAGTAAAGATAATAGTAAATCTAACACAAAAATTTTCGCTCCCCATATACTGGCTGTATTTCTCGAGCCTTTAATATTCTGATAATTATTAGCATTGATTTCTTGTTCAGATACTAATAAAGTGATTATCGTAGTTATCATACAATAGCCTAACATGGGTAAAAAGATAATATTTTCCAATACAATTGTGTTATTTACAGATAATATGTAAATTGGAATTGTCAATAGTTGTATAGTAGACAAAATCAAAATAATGTATAGTTGATACGAACCTTTAAATTTAATCATTTCACTTTTTAGCAATTGGATCATTACTTAACCTCCAATTTAACATTAACAAAGAAACAATAAATAGAATCAATGATAGAAATACGGTAAATACTACCATTTTAACGTCTGTTACATGATTTGTTAAATCTAAATCTCCTGACGGTTTTATATACATAAGACTATAAGCAATTTTATAATGATATGTAAAAGGAAAGAAGAACCAAAAGCTACTTTGAGCGATAAAAGGTGCAACCAAAAAACAAATCAAGGAGTTAATAGATACTAAGATATAGGGGTTGATCCGTTTCGAAAATAGATACAAGAGTGGCAATACCCATATGGATGTTATCGAAATAAGTACTAAACAAATTAAGTCACCAATTATATTCAATGATATTAAGTCGCCATACAAAAAATTACTTGTAAATAATAATATAGCTAAAAACCATACGTTCGAAATGAGTAAATCTTTTAATTTTAAAAGTATCTTTACGATATATATTTTTATGCTATCATTTCGAAAGTATATATTCTGGAAGTTTCCTGCAGCTTCTTCTGCTTTATAATCATATAAAAATAACAATCCAATAAGCGTGTACAAAAAGACGGCTTCCCACCAATATATTGAAAAACTTTCTAGAATACTCGGTCCAACAAGTAATACAGCTATTAAAATCGACAATCCAGGAGCTATTATCAAGAATTTTTTGGATGTATTTTTTCGCTGTTTTAACCATTCTGATTTAAATATTTTTATCATATTGCGTCACCTCCATGAACAATTCTTATAAATAAAGATTCTAAATCATCACTTTGAACATTCGAACCATCGTAAAAAATTTGACCATCATGTAAAATAACAACTTTATCTGCCACTTTACTAACTTCATACAGTTGATGGCTAGATAAAAGAATTGTCATTCCTGATTTCTTTAAAGAAATCATTAAATTCAACAATTCCTTTATACCATCTGGATCCAATCCATTGGTAGGTTCATCTAAAATGAGCAAATCTGGACTAGTAATTATTGCCATACCTAATCCCAAACGTTGTTTCATACCTAAAGAAAAGCTCCCTGCTTTTTTCTTTCCCGTATTAGATAGCCCAATCAAGTTTAATACTTCATTAATTCGTTCGTCAGAAATGTCATATAACAATGCTCTTGTTTTTAAGTTATCATAAGCAGATAAGTTCATGTAGATAGCTGGAGTTTCAATAAGCGCTCCAATCTCATATATACCCGCATTTTTTTTCCCATTAAAAATAACCGTACCACTATCAGCATTTTCAAGACCAAAAATAATCTTCATAATTGTTGATTTTCCTGCACCATTAATACCTAATAATCCACAAATACTCCCCTCTTTTATTTCAAAAGAAATATTTTTCAGTACTTCTCTATCCTTATATGATTTTCTAAGTTTTTGAACTTGTATATTCATAACTATAATTCCTCCTTGTTTTATATTTGTATGTTATACTTTATTTTTCAAAATTTGTTCAGAATTTCCAATTTTACAAAATTAAAAAAATAGACAGTCCTCAATTTAGAAAACCATCTATTTTTATACATAACTATTATATGGAAGCTATCTAATATATCCTTACAGAATTATTTTTTAATAAGCAACGTCACTTGAGCGCCACCTCTATCTGGATTTGATAAAAACAATTCTCCTAAATGTCTAGTTGCAACTTGTTTAGCAAATGCTAACCCTAAACCATAGTGCTTATTATTCCTACCTTTATTCTCAGTATAAAATAACTTATCTGCATTTAATAAGGACTGTTCAGTAAAAGGCAGACCATTATTCCACACTACAAAATTAATATACTCTGTTTCCTCAATGATAGTAAGCGTAACTTTTTTTTCTCCAGAACTATATCTTGCTGCATTTGCTAAAATGTTAATTAATGCCCGATTTAAATTAAAGCGATTTCCCTTAAAAAATATTAATTTTGTAGTATTAATAATTTTGAAATCAACCTTTGCATTATTCATTACAGATTTCGCTTCTACTGACAGCTCACTTAAAAATTCGGATAAATGTATCTGTTCTCCATAATCTTTATCTTCAATTAGTAATCTTGAATAATCAATCATTGAACTAAAGTATCTTTCAAAAACTACTATACTGTTATTCATTGACTGAGTGTATTCCTTCTGTTGAACAGTCAAGTTAGTTAATTCAAGCAACTCTAAATTTCCCTTTAGTACTGTTAAAGGAGTTTTTACATCATGAGCTAATGCACCAACTTGAAAAGATAAATCTTCCTTCTCCCTTCTCTCTGATTTGAGTAAATTAGTTAACTCGTCGTCCTTTTGATATAATACAGAAAGAATTTCATCGAACTCTTGTATTTGAGCAGGAATGTTTTTATCTTTAAATGTTAACTGTCCCATGTTTAAAGTCTTTTTTTGTATGAGGAGAAAATTATTTGAAAATTCTTTTATTAATCTTGTAAGTGACCAAATGAGTAAAATTGTTTCGATAACGAAGAAAAATAAATAAGAAAATAGATTAAATGAAAAGTGACGCAAATTCGGATTAACAAACTCAGGTATCATGGGTTGCCTGACAGTAAGTACAATCTCTGAATTAGCGTAATACCCATAATACACTGCATCATTACTTATGGATTCATTTTTAGCAAAAACTTCTCGATAGGCTGGCAAATCCTTTTTTTGATAGTTACCCTCTTCAATTGTACCCGTCTTGCGATTAAATACAACATAGTCAAATATAGAGTTATTCATTGCTTGGACTACATCACTTAAATTGCTGCTATCACTCACTGAAATTTCCATTTTAGAGCCGTATACATTTAATTGTCCAGTAAAAACAAGTAAATAAGTAAATATAAAAAATAAAAGTATACTCAGTAACGTACCTGTTACTAGTTCTAAAACAGTCCTTATTATGCGCCCTCTAATTGTACTCTTCTTACTCATGCCACTTGTATCCCATACCTCTAACTGTTTTTATAGGATTAATTCCATACGATGAGAATTTTAATCTTATTTGATAGATATACTCAGATATTGAACGAAAGAGGGTTTCAGCATCATCATCATAAACATTTTCATATATATCTTGTACAGTAAAAATTTTTCTTGGATTGCTAGATAATAGCTCTATGATATCATATTCCCTACTTGTAAAAGCAAGACTATCTCCATTAATACAAACAATTTTTTCTTGTAAATAAATCGTTATTGGGGATAATTCTCGAACAATTTGATTACTTAATTCACCTTGTTTGTATCGTTCTTCTCGTTTGAGATTTGCAGCAACTTTGGCAATTAATTGATTGATGCTGAAAGGTTTTGTAATATAGTCATCTCCTCCTAAATTCAACCCTGATACTATATCATCTTCGGTATCTTTTGCACTAACAAAAATAATAGGAGATCTTACTTTATTTCTAATCTGCTTACAAATTTGCATACCATCTATATTAGGCATCATTACATCTAATAAAATCAAATCAAATCCTTTGAAATTATTAATATTGATTGGTACGGTGACTTCTTGATACGTCGTTACCTGATAGTTTTTCATCTCTAAAATAGTTCGCATCAGTTTCAAAATTTCAAAATCGTCATCTACAACTAATATCTTATACATTCTATCACCTCAAAATATTTTAGAGAACTATCTGCAAAGCTCCGTATTCTTGACAAAGAATAGTCTCAATACATCAATTTGTAATTGTTCTTTATTTTTTAAATTATATTTTTAAAAAATAGTACAAATCTATTTTACACTATCTTGAACAAAATTCGTAATATTTAATAATCTAATTTGAGTGCCGTCAATGTCATTACCTATACAGCAATTATCATACAATAATTTAATTACCTCATCTGGTTGATCTTTCAAATGATATTTCTCAATGATTAACCCAAGTGCTGCTGAAACCTTTGGTGTTGAAATGGATGTCCCATAAGCATAAGTATATTTCCCTTCAAGTGTCGGTACAATGACCCATTCTTTTTCAAATGCTTTATCATTAGTCCACTGTTCATATCCAACTGTTGCTAGTTTATGACTTCCTCCTCCTGTTGCATATATATCTATTATATTATTTCCTTTATTTGAAAAACTAGATACAAAATCGTTATCATTTACTGACCCTACTGTTACAACATTGTCTAATCCCGCAGGAATATCCATAACTTTTCCATCTATATGTGAATAATCCTTCCCCTTAAGTTCTCCAAGGTAATGTTTCAATGATTCTTGATTATTTAAATCTAGACCCTCATCACCTACTGAAGCAACAATTATTGAACCCTGACTATACGCATAATTGATTGCTCTCTGATAAATGTTAATTAATGCTGTTTGGTCATCTTCTATAGTTGAGTTTTTTAGCAAGTATTCACCCAAACTTAGATTAATAACATCAACATCATCTTTCGCTGCTTGAATAATTGCCTTTAATATCCACTGATCTTGTGCATTTCCTTTATCAAATACTCGATACATTCTAACTTTCATTCCAGGAGCAATACCTAAATAATTTCCGTTTGATGAAATCTGTCCAACCACAGAAGTTCCATGGCCTGTTTTATCTAATATATTTTGATTATCAATTAAGCCCGTTTCCAAATCCGCTGTAAAGTTCTTGACAGAAATAATATTTGAAGATACTTCTGGGTTATCGTAAGTAACACCTGAGTCTATCACACCAATAGTAGCTTCACCAGTAGATTTATGACTAAATTTTCTACCTGTACCAATACTCTTTTGCATATCCCATTGATAATCCCAAAAATTCATATTGTTAGTTGTAATTACACTTTCTCCATACAGATAAGTGACATTAGGCTTTACATTCATCATACCATCAATAACTATTTCTTTTATCGAATTATTATTTTCTTTCTTTATCTCTTCTTTACTTTTTCCAGTCGAAACAGTAATAAGATTTATTTCAGGAATAATATCGATAATTTGCATACCCTGTTTAATAAATTTTTGTTGGATAGTATCAACTGTTTCTGTCTCTTTCAGTAGTATATTATATTTAAAATCTGATCCAGCAGTCGCTTGAACTCCATGGACTGAAAAAAATAATGGAAATAATACTCCAACTGATAATAAGAACTTTTTATTCATATAATCCTCCTTAATGTTTTTATTTGAGATTATACCAGAGAAAATTCAGATTTTATTCAGAGAAAAAATCATCTTTACACTACTAGTGAAATTCAAATTTAAGAAAGAATCAATTTCTAAAATTTTTCATGTCCTAAAAACGGCATAAGTTTTGAACTTGTTCAGATTATTTTCTATCCCTTCTTCCACTTATATCCTGTCCAGCATGCTAAAGCAAGTAAAACTAAATTAAAGATGATAAAGAAAGTCGTAAAACCAAATAATCCATTTTGAGCTAAATCTGCCGTGTAAAGTTCAGTCTCAGTAAAGAACAGATAAATTCCATAACCCTCCACGAAAATAAGAAAACTGACAAAACCAATCAGGAAAAGTCCACCGGCAATTAGAAAGAGTCTCCATAAAAGAATGAGAATTCCTCCTACTGCTAAAAAAATTACTGGGATAAGGAGTAAATCATTCATGACTTTCTCCTTCCTAGTCAATCAATTGACGATAATGGGTGGCAAGAGAGGAATCAAACTCTTCTAATTTTTGAACCAAGCCCAAATACTCCTCTTTCTCATAATCTTCAAAGTCCACACCTCGATGATTCTGAAGAGCGATTTCCAATTGGTTAGTGAGTTCTTGTATAGAAAAGCTGTAATCGCCTGTCACTTCCTCATAATGTTCCTTTAGTTCCTTATAAGCTTGATACTCTTCAGGGGTTTGAAATCCCTGTACCAAGGTCTCTTCTAATTGATAATAGGTATCTTCCATCATAATCATTACCTCGTTTCTTTCTATCTTTATTTTACCGCGCTTTTCTTTTCTTGTCCGCTATTTGTATCTATTTTTTAATCTAATTCAAAAGAAAGTTGTTCTTGCTTTTCTTTTCCTTTTTCGTGGAATTGCCTTAAGGCTTGATCAATAATATCTAAATCCGTTTCTGTTTCAATCAATGGCGCGAGTACATCGTATTCGGCCTTTTTAGTTTGATAATCATCTTCCTTTGGAAAATTTTTCTCAATTTCTACTTTAGCAGTAGTTCATTTATCCTTTAATTCATCTAATAAGTTCTGAGTTTTCACTTGGTCCTCCTTAATGTGATCAATCGTGTGCTGAAGTCTTTGAATCGTTCCCAAAGGAGAATACAAATCTAAACTGACAGAATACTGATTTTCTCCTACAATCTTAACAGAGAAGGTTTCAGGAAGAGGTTGATTTGTTGGAAGACTAAGCATTTTAATGTCAAATCCTCGATAGCTTGCTAGGGTTCGGAATTCTTTGCTGTCAGCTTGATTATGACGGATAAGACGGTGTAGGGATTCCCCTGCTTCAGCTCGTTGATCAAAAGCTTGCTTACCTACCGTCATAGAAAATGCCTGGTCTTTCGACAGTTCAGACTGTTGAATGTCGCCTTCATACTTGCTTAATCGTTTCTCAAGAATGGGCATATTTTCTTCACAGTAAGAGATTGTATGACGATAGTGATCCTTGCTGCGTTGAAATGCTCGTCTTTGATTTTCTAATAGAGTTAGATCATTCTCTAGTTCCATCTTATATTTGAGATAAGGATTACCTGTTGCTAGTGCCTTAAAATCAGAAGCTGTCATGGTCTGCTCATCAATGTCTTCTGCAGCACGAATCGGCTCCTTAGAAGTCATAATCTGCTTAATATAACGAAGTTTGTTCTCCTGAGTTGCCCATAGATAATTATCAAATGAACCTTTGGTAATGTAGTGGTAAATATCCACTTCCTTGTTTTCATTTCCCTGTCGGATAATCCGTCCATTGCGTTGCTGAATGTCACTTGGTCTCCAAGGGACATCCAGATGATGAACTGCTTTCATCTTGCTCTGAACATTTAAACCTATTCCTCCTTTTTCAGTTGAGGCAAGAAGAATCCGCACCTCTCCTGCATTGACCTCTCGAGACAAACTATTCTTTTTTTCATCACTATTGGCATCATGTACAAAGGCAATTTCCTTACTAGGGATTCCTCTATCAACTAATAAAGCCTTTATTTCAGAATATACATCAAAGCCATTATCCTTTTTCTTAGGGGTGCCAATATCTGAAAAAATCATCTGAGTAGCCTTATTTTCCATTCCCTCACGATAAATTCTTTCAACATTATCCACTACCTGAAGCAGTTTATGATTGTCTGCTAGACTATAACTAGAGTCCAATAAACGCATGTCAATAGCTAGTTTCCGTGCCTCACCTGTTATCTTTAACATGTTATCCTGGCTCGGATCAACTGTTCCACATTTGACCATATCTGACCTCATAACTAATTCTTCTAGATAGAGTTTTTGGTTTTCAGTTAACTCACTCTCAATAGGGATAATATGAGCTTCTGGAACAGGTAAATCCAACATATCTTGTGTTTGAATGTCGGCTGTTTCTTTATAGATTTTCATCAACTCAGGTAGATTGACAAACTTTTTAAATCGTTTCTTAGGTTGGTACTTATCCCCTGTAGGAGCTAATTCCATAGAGTTTTGAATTTCTCCAAAAGCACCTACCCAAGAGTCAAAATAATCAACTTGATAGCGTTTTAAGATATCGGGTTGAATATAGTTCATCATAGTATATAACTCACTAATAGAATTGGAAACAGGTGTTCCTGTCGCAAAAACAATATTCTTAAAATCATGTTCTTCCTGAATCTGTCGAACCTTCATTTCCATATCCACGTTCTTCTTAGAAGTTGTATTGGTAATCCCTGCTACATTTCCAAGTCCAGTAATTGGACGTATATTTTTAAAATGATGTGCTTCATCCACAAAGAGAAAATCAATCCCTAGGTTTTCAAAATCAATAAAGCTATCACGATTAAAGCGTTGCAGTTCTTCCAATTGTCTCTCTAAACCACTAATTGATTGTTCTGCTTCTTTAACGGTATACTTATTTTCAGAATGTGTTTTAATCTCTCGTAATTCATTGAGTTTATCCTCGATATAATTCATCTGTCTTTCTTTACTGACAGGGATTTTTTCAAATTGAGAATCCCCAATGACAATGGCATCGTAATCTCCTGTAATAATACGTGACACAAATTGTTTTCTTCTCGCCTTCACAAAATCTTTCTTAGTAGTCACAAAGACCTTTTTAGTAGGGAAAAATTTCATGATTTCTTGACCAAATTGAGCAGACAAACTAGAGGGCACCACATACAAGGGCTTATGAACCATCCCCAACTCCTTTAATTTAAACCCAGCACCAAGCATGGTCAAGGTCTTTCCTGAACCTACCTCATGAGCTAACAAGGCTCTTTTTTCTTCTACGATTCTTTGAATGGCATTCTCTTGATGAGGACGAAGACTGATGTTTTGTGCCAAGCCATCAATGACTAGATGACTACCGTCATACTCTCGACTAACCGTTCGATTATAAAGACGATTGTAACTTTCTTCAATGACTTGTTGGACTTCTGGATACCGTGAGACAAAGTCTTGAAAGAGTTCTTGTAAATGCTGCTCTTTTGCTCTTAAAACAGAGGTTTTTTCCAAATCTGTGATGGTCTTTTTCTTTTCTCCTTCCGTAACAGTCATGGTAATCGTCGGTTGGTTCGAATTAAGTAAATTCTCAAAAATCTTTCTTCCTGTATCATAACGTGACCCACTAACTCCAAGACTACTATCTTTGGCACTTGGATAGCGATAAGCAAATGATGTCCTTAAATGAACCTGGCCATCGACAGGATTCACTTCAATGACTTGTTCAACATCAGGCGAAGACAATTCAAGTTCACGATTGGTAAAACATTCAAAGGCAAATTTACCATAAACGGATTGAGGAATCCAACGTGACCCTATTTTAAACTCAATATCTGCCAGATGAATCCGTGGAGGGCGAACAGATTCTAACAAATCTAAAGCATGGGACCAGTCACAATCTTGATTGTTTTCCTCCACTAATAGTTGAACTACTTCTATCTTGTTGAGAATATCTCCTGATAAAAACTGGTTCTTAGAAAGATATTTTCTTTCTCCTCTTAAATAACTTTCTGGATCCATTAAAATCTGGTCTCCTAACTCATCTAAAATAGCAGCTTGGCTATGTTCGGGATAAATTGATACCATATAGTCTAAATCAACCCCTCTACCATCCGATAAACTGGAGTTTAAGGCATCTAAAGCCGTTGAAACTCTTGCAATCACTCTCTCTGGTCTAACCAATGCTTTCTCAAAGGCTAAAGATTTTTTATATTTTACTTTCTGATCTTTAGAATCAATGTATTCATCTTCTAAACTAGCTAGTAAGGAATACTTATCGTCACTATCAAATAAGTTCCGGTTAACGGAGGCATTCAAGTATCCAAATTGACTTACAAAACGGTCATAGTCACGATTGAGTTTACTAAGTAATACCTGAAAATCTGTTCGACTATAATCTGGATGACGTTGAATTTCAATTAAGGATTGATAGGTCTCTCTCAAATCAACCATACCCTTAATACGACTAATATCCTTATCCGATAAGGGACTTTCATAAAAGACAGTTTTTTTGAACAGTCCCTTATATTTCCCTCTTTTACTCGCTTCTTCTGACTTGTATACATCTAGTGCTTCCTCATCTGTCAAATGAAGTTGCACGAATCGGTCTATTTTATGTTCAGACAAAGAACTGTCCCAAGCTTTAAAATCTCCCTTCTCATCTACATAATAACTAATTTCGTCTACTTTTGAACTTTTCCGAATGCCATGCGTATCTCGGTAATAAATTTGATTTCCCTCATATCCAAAAGAATAGAGCGCTAAGTCCTCACGTATACGACTTGGGATAGAATGATCCACTTCTTCTTGGATAAAAACAGGTGCTTTCAAAGAATTGTCAATTGGTTTAGGTGCCTCTACATTCTCTAATGCTTTCATTATGTCAGTAGCTAATATTTCTGATTCCCCCTTAACATTGAGGGTTCCTCCATTAAAATTACGTACCTCATATTCACCCAAAACTTGTGTATTGTATTTCCCATCAAAATAAGGATTGATCCAGACACGCTTATCCTCCTCAAAGGGAATAGAACCACTAAAAACAAGTTCCTCTTCATTAAAATTCTTTGCTTGATCCTTTTGAAAGAAGAGGAGGTCTGTGGTCACTCGAGTACCTGCAATCTTTTTAAAAGCCGTATCCGGCAAACGAACTCCCCCTAAAAAATGAGTGCTCGATTTAATCTCTTGTAAGACATTATCTGTCCGCTTATCCATTGTCCCGATAGATGAGATAATCGAAACTTGTCCTCCGTCTCTTACTAAATCAAGTGAGTGTTTGACAAAGTAGTCGTGAATCATGTAAGGTTTATCATAGTTTTTATCGGCAATGCGAAAATTTCCAAAAGGAACATTCGTTAAGACTAAATCAAAACTATTATTTTGATAGGGAACTTCTTCAAATCCTCGCACTTCAATATGGGAATTGGGGTGGAGTTGTTTTGCGATTGCGCCTGTCACACTGTCTAATTCAACCCCATAGAATTCTGATTTCTCTCGTATACTTCTAGGCATCGCCGCAAAGAAGTTCCCAGTCCCCATAGAAGGATCTAATATCCTTCCTCCCTCAAAAACATCATCCAGTAATTTTTGCCAAATCTGGCGAATGATCATTGGGTCTGTATAATAGGCTGTAAGAGAACTTTGTTTCATAGTGGAGTATTCTGATTTACTTACTAAACTCTTAAGAGTTAAACGTTCTGTTTCATACTTTGGATTGAGTTCATCAAAAAATTCATTGGCAAGACCACCCCAGCCGACATACTTGGCTAGTAGCTCTTGTTCTTCTGGATTCGCTTGTCGTCCCTCTTTTTCTAATCTTTTAACAAGATCAATTGCGGCGATATTCGTTTCAATTTTTTCTCGATTTGTCTTAGGATAAAAATCCTCTAAATCATCTGGAAAAACAAAATCTAGAACAGGGACATCCGTCTCTTCAATACCTACAATAAGCGTTTCTGTTTCCTTATCCTTTTCATTTTCTTCTTCCAGGTAGGAAAACAAATCTATTTCCTGACTTTCACTTGATGAATCAATCTCAATCTCTGAATCTTCTTTTTCAAGTTCTACAAGAGACAATACTTGTTCAATCTCTTCCAAACTGTTCAAGTATAAGATAGGATTCTCTTCAAATAACTGGTTGGAATCATTGAATAGTTCTAGGCGAACTAAGTCATTTAACTGTGCATTTTCAATCGAAACCAACTGAAATACTTGTCCTTTATAACTTACTTGTGAACCGATTGGATATTCCCTCAAAGCTTCTTCTACAATTTTATCGACATTAGAAAAAGAGTTCGTTTCTTCCGTTTCCTATTCAATATCACTTGAAGGAGATAAAACTTCCTCTACTTGATTAGACTTTTCGCTTCTAGCTTTTACATCATCAAAATGAGTAATAATCTTCAGCTTTTGTGTCAGTGGGAGTTGTGTGTAGTTTTCTTCATGATGGACAAGATCCGTCACAGTATCTAAAGTAGCCATCAATTCTGAACCCAAATAGGCTAGAACATCTCCTTCTTTTTCTTCAAAATGAATCTCAAGAACTTCTTTTGTTAGTTCTTTGGAATCAACCATTAGAAGAAACTCCTCTATATCTCTACTAATGCGGTCAGATAGATTATTCGCAACCCGATAGACATTGACTAAATTGACATCCTGATTCTGAAGACATACAAGCTCACTTAATGGTTCTAACTTCTCTTTTTCAGATTGGATGTAAAATCGAGTGGAAAGATTATAGGTTGCGACTTCTAGCACCAAGTTTTTCTCAAAATTACTTAATTGAGATAATTTACTTAGACCTGCTTGTCCAAAATTTCTTGTGTAACTTTCTAAATCTTGGTCATTATTTTCAGAACCAGCCTCTAGGAAAGAAATAATATCTTGATGAAACGAATAGACATGAGGTATCTCTTCTATCTTGCCCTCTTCAGCCAAAAAACTCTCTACCAAGTCTTGCCATTTCTCATCAAAATGTTGCGCTTGATAACGAAGAAATAGGGTCATTTTCTCCCTATCTTTTGGAATTGTTCCACGAAACATAGCCAATAATTGCATTACTTCCATACTTGCTCCTTTCATCTATACGAAAATAGGAGAATCACATGATTCCCCTACAACTCTATCTCCATTTCAACCTCTTGAGGACTGGTTTCTAAATCACTAGACAAAAGAGAAACGGCATCTGTTCTCATGTAGTAAGTATATAAGTCTTCTAGGTCTTGTTGGTTTTCAATCCCTGTTTCAATACTAATCAGAGCCTGTATAAATTCCTTGTAGTGACTCTCCATCATATCTGAAATCTTTTGTTTCATTTCCATAAATACTGAAGATGGTTCAGTTATACTTGTTTGGTCTATGTCTTGTAAATCCTTTTCTAAGGGATTAGTTCCTTCTTCTATTTCCACTAAATCTGAACGACCATCACCATCAGAATCTGCGCTAAGAGGATTGGTTCCTAGCGCTAATTCTTGAGCATCAGTTAGTCCATCTTGATCCGAATCACGTTGATAAATGGCTTCCATATACTTCCTTCTTTCCTAGTTAATCTTTTTTCACTCCAATCCTACCAAATATTCCTTGAAAGAAGTATCACAACAAAAAAGAGAACGAGCCAAAACCTCGTTCTCCTTAAAATGATAAAACGTTACTATCAAAGTAAAAAAGATGACTTACAGAACCTGTAAGCCACCTAGTCAGTCGGTTTATTCTGGTGTCTGCCACCGCTTGGCCCTTACGTCCAAGATTGCTATCGGATTTTGTTCTGGTGTCCGCCACCGCTTGGCCCTTATGTCCAAGATTACTATCAGATTGACCATGAGCCGACCACTCATCTACACCATTATTCTAACGAATATGAGCTACAAACGCAAGAGAAAAACTTATTTTGGATTTATACACTATAAAAAGCATACACTATCTTCAGATTGAACTTTTGTTCAAAATAAGCTATAATGAATTTAAGTAGAAACAGGAGGTAGAACAAATGGCTACAATCAGTTTAACACGTGATATAAAACTAACAAACGAAGATGCTCTAAAAATTCTTAATCATAAACCATCTAAAAAGCTACAAGCAGTCTTGAAATCTATTGAATCACAGGACGCTACCGCTCCAACGAAAAATAAACTCATTTCAAAGTATCTGTAAGATGACAATTCAAGTAACACCACTTAAGCAATATCTTGAAAATATTCAAGTGCTAGCTCCTGATAAAACTGAGAAACAAGTTCAGAAGCTATTTAAAACTATCATTTTAGAAAATGTTGATTTCAACGGTAATGAAGAGATGTTGACTTATCTATCTGATAAAGCCCCCAATTTTGAAAAACAACATCGTTCTCGTAATTTTATCGTTGAAGAAACTGAAACAAATAACATCATAGGATTCTTTAGTTTATCTCTCAAAGTTGTTGATATTTCTGATTTAGAGAAATCCTTAAAAAAGAAACTCGTCCTAAAAGGGAAAAGTCCCAAAAATATTGATTATCTACCTGTGTTACTTATCGGTCAATTCGGCAAAAACACAAAGCTAAATAAACTATCAGGACAAGAGTTATTTGAAATTGTAATTCAAAAAATTGAAGAATTTCGAGCAATTGTAGGAACTCAGATGGTATTTTTAGATAGTATCAATCATCCTAAAGTCATTCAATTTTATGAACAGTTCGGATTTGTTGCTTACAGTCAATTGATTAAAGACGATCATCAAGTAAGTTATCAGCCTATGGCATTAAATATGTCACTCTATAAAAAATAAGAATCATGTCACCTAAACTGATGACATGATTCTTTTATTTCGTTGTATAGGCAAAACTGATGGCACTATCTGCTTGAGAGATTTTTCTAAAGGTATAGTTAGGGTTGCCACCATAGTTGGTTTCAGACACAAGGAAAGAACCGTCATCATATACTTTCTCGACAAAAGCCACATGACCGTAGATGGCTGGTGTGCCATGTGTACCTCCCACAAAAGAAACAATGGCACCTGCTCTTGGTGTAGAGCCAGTTTCCCCACCAAGACTTGAAGCTGTCGCAACCCAGTCCTGACCATTTCCCATGGTATTAATGATTGAAATCTTCTCTCCGTTTCTACCTTTTAGCTTTAATCCTAACTGGTTCATACGAGCCGCAACACCCCATGTACATTGTCCATAGGCATAGGCCATACCATCTCCACCACCAGGAACAGAATGCTCATACAAGTCCCCACGAACCCCTTCAAGGGATTGCGGGTCACTTTTTGCCTGTCCTCCATTTGTTTGACTAAAGCCTTTTTCAATTTGATAATACCATTCCGTTGCTCTGGTTTGTCTTTCCAGTAGTTTATCACCAGAATTTCCCTCCCAATAGGTGAGGAAGAGTTGGGCGAGATTGGCTGCACTGCCCGTATTTTTAAAGAAATCCTTTAACCAACTTTGATAGTAAGGACTATCCCCATGAAGCATAAAATCAAGTTGGAGGTCTAAATCATACCACTTCTTATTTTTGCTATGTGCATAATTCAATAAAGCCGTATGACGTGTTGAACCATCTGCTGTATCCGTCCATTGACCTAACCCCAAACCTCTATGAAGGATATTAGGATAAGCACCACTATAAATGGCTGGCCCTCCAATCGCTAACCAGCTTTCATCATCCCATGAGGAATCGGTAGCTCCAACAGGAGGAGATAAGTAATCTCCTTCAGCTCGTTTAGGATTAATAGAAGATTCTACCGACCAATTTCCTAAAATTGCCGCAATGGCTTGGGGACTTGCCCCTTGAGATTTCAAAAACTCATAAATATGTTTCGCTCGTTCAAACTCATCCCCACCAAACTGACCAATGGCAGGTAAGATAGTGGTCTGAAGTTGAATGACTTTGGGAAAATAAAATTGCGGATTGACATACACCAATTTTTCTTTCTTGTTCTTATACTTTTGATAGGAAACTTTCAAACCTGTATCGTCTGGTGTCTCACCAATAACATCACCAGTTAAAACTCTCGTCCCCTCTATCGCACGGCCATTATGAATGGAATACAAGGTTAAACGACTCTCATTCTCTCCTTTTCCATTAGTGAGAATTACATTGTCACCATCTAGAGATACAACTCCATCCATTGGTGCGACAATTGTTTGGTGAGCCTTCGCTTCTAGTAGAATGTACTCCTGAAGGGTAGGTTTTCCGTCTAAATCATAGTATCCATAACGATAAGTCATGGTTAGACTATCTTCGTTGCTTTTCCCCTCAAATGGATTGTCCAATTCCTGCATGGAAGCATAGACACCTTCTTCTTTTAGTTCCTTTATTTCCTCTTGATCGTCTTTCGAGAGTTTATACTTAGGAGTTTCATAGAGGTCTTGCATGGATTTTAAATCTTCCCCATCGTTTAAATCATGCCACAAAGTAGATAGATAATCCTTGTAAGTTTCTGAACTAAATAAGTGAACTGGTTTGTGTAGCTCATAGTCATGGAATTTAAAGTTCATATAGCCCATCACATCATCAACTTTTGTGTAATAAGTAATTCCTTTGTCATTTGTACGAGTATGTTCTGCGTCTTCCCAAGTTAGGTGGGTATAAGCTTTTGTTAATTCAAATTCATCTTGTTGAATCAAACTAGCAGATGAAAATCCTAAAAAGAAGCTCATCATAAGTAAAAGAAGAAAGACTATTCCTCCAACTATCCATGTTGCAGGATTTCCAGCCGCAAATGTAAAGAAGGAAAAGGCTGCTTTTAGTTTTTGATAGATATTTCGGACACTTGTAAGACCTTGTTTCTTTAATCTTCGAAATCGATTTTTAAAGGAACTTGGGTTATCTTTTGCTAGTTTCCATCCTTTTCCATCCTTAAAATGATGGTATCGCTCTTTTGTGTTGGTCAGTCTTTTCTTGGTAAAACGACCTGTTGCTTGTCCTGTTTTGACACTAGCTTTCCCCAGATTATAAGAAAGCCGACTGTAGCGTTTCCCTTTTCTAATGGTCTCTTGAAGTGTGCGATAGCCTTCTAAATCTTCATTTTCTGAAGCTAACTCTCCTCCTTCACGTCCAAGGACATAAAGAAAAGTTTTAGCTTTCCTACTGACTTTTTTAGACTTATAGGCTTGTTTAGTAGATTTTAAATTTTCTTTAGCAGCCTTGACTTCTTTCTTAGCTTTTAATTCTTCTAAACTCTTCCCTTGAAAGAAAAAATTAGATTTTTGTTTCGATTCCTGACCATAAAGAAATTTTTGATTGGTTTTTCTTTCTTTACGACTCTCTTTTCTTTCTTCTTTTGCTTCTACCTTGGCTTCTCTAAATTGCTTCTTGGCTATTTTCAATCGTTTCCTAGCATGAGGCAATCGTCTGTCTCTTAATTCTTTACGATTCAAAAGAGATGGAGGACTATTTTGAAGAATATGATTGTAGTCTTCATTTGCTTGTTTTACTCTAGCCTTTGAAGTTTCTCTCATATCCTCTAGCTTTTCTTTTATCTCTTTTTTCCATGCTTTTTCATCCAGTACAGCGGAATCTTTTTTCTGTTTCCTTACCTCCTTCTTTCCTTTTTTCAAGAATTTCTTCTCATCTTTTAGACTTCTTCTAAATGCCTTTCGGGCACGAATGATTTCTCTTTTATCCTTCATTCTACTTCCCCTTAGTTAGAAGCCATTTTATCAGGATCTGTACTCATGATATCAAACAATTGTGTACCTTGAGGAATCTTATTTTTAAAGGGAACGACAACTGAACCAGCTTTTATTAGTCCTGCCCCTTTTTCTGGATTGACAAGGTATTTTTCGAGTTCTTTTGACAAGCCTAAGAGTTGAACCAGTTCTTCTCTGTCATTTTTTGCTTGCTTGAGGAGAATCATAAATTCACTATTTGCAATAATCCGTCTACCATTTGGATCTAACAATAAGGTTTCGACGTTTTGAGTTATTCCAGTCGGACTGGCTCCATATTTTCTGACACGACTCCACAATTTAAAGAAGAAATCACTGGCATAGAAGTTAGATCCTGTCTGAATATTGGTCTTATGAGAAAAAATATCAAGAGAACCTTCGACATACAGTTCCATATCAAGTGCCAAATTCTGCGCTTCTTCTGCTTGTTGGCTCAAGACAAAGACCCATTCTTCCAAAGAAGGCTCTTTAAATGACTGATAGGTGAGTCTGGTAACTCGGTCGATAATCGATTTTTCTCTTCCATCCATTTTCCTATCCAATAACTTGCCGATAAAGGATAAAAGAAATTCTGATTTTACCTTTACAGGATCTTCATCCATATTTTCCTCAGACAAGTCAAGGACATTGAGATAGGTTTGGGAATCTGGCGCAATATCAATCATTTCTCCACCAAAAGCCCGTCCAATGACACTGTACTCTGCTTCTGGATCCACAATGATAATTTCAGTATTTTCACCAGATTCTTTGATTTTGGTCGTGATAATTTCATGCTTGGTTGCCATCCCTTTCCCAGCTCCAGATGTCCCTAAAATCAGACCAGACGGTGTATTTAATAGGCTTCGATCAATGGTAATAATATTGCTTGATATTTGATTGATACCGTAATATTTCCCACTGCAGTCTTGTAAGTCTACTGAAGTCCATGGAGAGTTCACTGCTACATTAGATGTTAATAAACTCCGTGATACTCCCTCTAAAAAATCACAACCAAATGGCAGCAAACTATTAAAGGCTGCTTCTTGCATATATGGAAGTTTATCAATCATTAGGTCATTTGAGCCGGCCACTTGTTGAATCGTATCTAGTGCTTGTTTGAGTTCTTCTTCATCCTGACCAAAGACCCCAATCAAGAAGACCGTTTGAAATAGTTTATCTCCTGTCTCGGTCATGGTTTTTAAGAGTTCCTCAGCTTCATCGATATTGCTTTCTAATACATGACCTACTTTTTCCAAATAGATACCTGTACGAGCAAGTTTTTGTTGTTCCCCAATCTTTTGGGATTCCATCAAGGTCTTCTTTGTTCGTAGTTTCTTCATGGCATCTGCCTTGGTCGAACTTTGAGCATGGAGGCTCACAATCAATTCCAAATCTCCTTGCATGAGGTCTCGGATAAACTGATCTCCTAATTCCATACCATAATCTCTCACATAGACAATCTGTAATAAGCGGTCATTGATTTGTAGGTAATTCTTGTTTTTGAAATCCAAGAGATTAGGTGCTATGAAGTGACGAGTTGTCTGACCCGATCTCGTTAAATCACGGTAAGAAAAAGGAAGATGGTGTTCTCCTCTAAGCATATCCGCCAACAAGTTCACCCGTTCTTCACCAGCCAAGGATTCAAAACGTGCATCAATTTCTGAGAAACCACTCTTGAAATATTCTCCTATTTGGGACAAGGAACGATAGGCTTGTTTGGGATTAGTATCCTTTCTACCAAAGCTAATCAGTTTCACAGCTGAAAAATTATTTTCGCCACTGTCTAAATTCTGATTCATCATCCGATTCAATTCTTTACGATAGGTATCATATCCATCTTCTTTTTCCTCATACAAAACACTTTGTCTGAATTTTTCTAAATTCAATCTTTTATTAAAAATAGTCAATTGGAAGTTGGTTTGGTCGTCTAGGGAGTTAATCAAATCAGAATACTTCTCAATGATTGCCCCCTTGTCTTCTAAACCAACAGTCTGGTAATTGACATCACCAAGTAAATAGCTTTGTGAGAAATAATCTTCTTTTACCTGCATCAGACCATTTTGATACAGGGCTTGATAGGAAAGAGTATTAGCCGTTGAGGGTAACACTTCCTCTTTTTTCCCTTTAACTTCTTCCTTTTTATTAGTCATTGAAGTTTTTTGTTTCTTTAATGTATTTGATTTTCTTTTCATGTTCAGGTCCTTTCTTTCCTGTAATTGTGCGTAGGGGAACCGTTAATTCAAAATGAAGACGGTATTTCAAATAATGTTCAAAATATAAATCATTGGGTTTATAGACTCCAAAAAGCATGAGGGGGATGGTAAAAGCAAACACAAAACCGTAAACAAACCAATCTCCAAATTGCCAGAAAAAGAGATTCAAGCCCAAAACAATAATTGTGACAATAAAGGCTGGTAGGACAAAGATAATTTGCCTTGTAGTGAAACCTAACCAAGCCCTGTGTTGGTATTTTGAGATGTCTTTAAAGACACGTGTATTCATGACTTTCCTTTCTAAAAAGGCTAAGAAGCAATCACTTCCTAGCCTTTATCTAATTACATACCTAAGATTGAGCGAGCCGTACGTTGAGAACCAACGAGGGCAATAATCAGTAAGATAGCTTGTATTAAACTACCAAACATAATCGCAAGAGATTGCAGGACTCCTGCACCATTTGAAACAGCTATTTTCCCAGCAGATTCAAACAAAGGAACAAGAGAAACAATCAGAAAAATAAGAACCCCTTGTACCGCATAGACCATAATATTTTTTAAATAGCCAATACCAATAGACTTCCACTCATCGCTTAAAAATGTTGGAATCGTAAGAGGGGCAAATGGAATCATAAGGTAGAGTTGAATAAATCGAATAGATACCAAAAGATTAACCATGGCTGCACTTACTATCCGAACAAGCCAGATAAGGAGAGCGAAAAAGCCCACAATCATACGGCCAATAAATCCTGACCCTTTTAATCCAGAGATTGTATCATACTTTGCCCCACCGTGAGCCACAATCGAGGCCACTTGTTCAATGGCGTGACTCGCAATCCCGATGATGGCTTCTACAATAACGGTAGTGTTGGTAATTACAACTGCGACCATAATATAACTAATCAACATCGGCGCCAATGCTTCAAAGGTCATCGCTCCTCCTGAGTTAGCAATTTTCTTTGCCATCTTCGAAAATTCTAAGATGAGAACAACTGATAAAATCGCAACTCCAAGAGGCTGCATGACACTTTTAGTAATACTAGACATATAAGTCCAAACAGTTGGATTGTAGCTAGATAGAGATTTAATCAGATCTACCGTAGATTGTAAATCTACATTAAACCCTTCAAATAAATTTTCAGCTGATATTTTTTCAGATGCAAGGTAAACAAAGGGTGAGACTAAACTAAGATTCATGTCATTGTTTATCCTCCTAAATTGAAATCTGGGTTACAAAGGCTCCAGCAGCCCCTACCATAACTCCACCGACAATTTCAAGAATGGCATTCCGAACACCTGGTCCACCATCTTTAATGTTGGTTGCAAGATTGACAATCCCCACAACAACGAGAAAGGCACCAACCGCAATCAATCCCTTCTGTAACAAAGACATAGCTTGTGCAAACATGGCACTTGCGTCTACTCCATAAACAAAACCTTTAAAATGCGTAATCATCTATTTCTTCTTTTCTATTTTTATTTTAAACTAGATTCCAAAGTTAAATCACGAATTCTAAGGCCTTCAAGATGATTTTCTTGTCTTTGATTCAAAGGATTGATTTGATAGTTCCACCACCGTTCATCGGTTTCTTGGTTGGCTAGGTACTTCCAGTTTGGATGCTTAGTGGAATTGTATTTTTTGCTTTTAAAGACTGGCATATTAGCAATTCGAACCAAGCATTCATGCCGTTTCATATTTCCGACTTCATCAGGTGTCATTAAGTCACGAGCAATCTTTTGATGAGAAAGGGATCCTGAACCTGTCTGGCCAAAGGAACGACTAGTATTTCGAACATCAATGGTTTGTTTACCGAGTAAGCCACTCATAAATTTAAAGGTATCTTCATCATTACCACCTAAGTAGACTAAGCTATCACAGTTCCCCAAAATGGTTTTCCAAGCTTCTTTTTCTTTATAGAGCCCTTGAAGTTGGGCAATATTTTGTAGAATGGGAACGAGACTCATATTACGAGAGCGGACTGTTGAGGTTTGTTCAGCAAAATCTGGAATTTCTCCGATATTTGCGAACTCATCTAAATAGACTCTCACATGAAGAGGCAATTGACCCTTAAAATCAATATCTGCTTGTCTTGTTAGGGTTTGAAATACGGTTGAAAAAAAGAGGGCTGAAAGAAAGCGAAAGGTACTATCGTTATCTGGGATAACTAAGTAAACCATTGATTTTTCCTTGCCCCATGTCTTCATATCAAGGGTATCTCTTTTGGTCAAATCCATGACACTTTGAATATTGAAGAGGGCAAATTTAGCAGTGGTTACAGCTATAACAGAATCCAGAGTCTTATCCTTATAATTTTGAAAATCTGCCCAATTTCGCATGGTGAAATTTTCAGTCCCATACTTTTTAGCATAATTTTCAAATAGAATTTCTAAGACACTTTTTTCTTGATTTTCACCCTTGGATAAGTGTTTAATGAGTTTTGAGATTTCAGCAAAACTTGGATAACGCCCTCGTTTTTTTCGCTCTTCCACTTCTTTTTTTTGACGTTTCAACAAGTTTTGATATTCCTTTTGACTTAAACGACTTTCTTCTATGAGCTGTTCTCTTGTTTTGGGTGGATTATAGAAATCGACCAAGTAAGAGGCTAAAGCTCGTACCAAAGTCATAGAAGCTTCATCCCAAAATGGATCACTACGGGAGCCAGAGCCTTTGGTGTTATTGAAATAAACCGTCAGCATGCGATTCAAATCGTTTTCTGTCTCTATATAGCGAAAAGGATTGAAGCCATCTGAGTTCTTCATATTGACTAAATCTAGCACCTTTACTTGGTAGCCATGTTCTAAAAAGAGTTTGCCTGTTTTCTCAGCCAAGTGATCTTTAGGATCCACTACAATATTAGAACTATTCATCTGAATCAGATTGGGTTTCACAAAGCGAAATGTCTTCCCACTTCCTGAACCTCCGATCACCGCAATATTCTTATTTCTATCATATTGGTGTGGTTTTTTATCTAATAATGTCAAACGAACATCTTGTGCTAAGATCGTATCATGAGAAAATTCCTTACCGTAAAAGAGCTTCTTTTCTTTTAGAGTTCCAAAACGGGCGCTCCCGTATTCTACCCCTTCTCGGTATTGTTTTTTACCAGACTCTAGATAGAGATAAACCAGCAACATCATCACAAAACCTAGTAGAAAAAAAGCACTTGATTTTCCAGTAAAAGAAACATTCCATGGCGACTGAAGAACTTCATCTTGACCTTCCATCAGAAGATGAGTCCATTTATCTAAGCTATTTCCAGTATAGAAATCATACAAAAGCGTCAAACGATGAAAAAGATAGCCTAGTAAGATACCTAACAGTGAAAATAGTAGGAATTTCTTTCCACTGTACATCATCTCACCATCTCTTTCTGTTTGACGACACCTTCTTGTCTAAAGGTAATTTGGGATTTAGCCTCATCAATTGCTTGGTCTAGTGACTTATCCATGGTAAAATCAGCTAATTTCTCCGGATCATTAACCATTTTTTCTAACAGATGGTCTAAATGATTGTCTAGAATCGAACGGTCTTTCGTGTAGAAATGTAGAGAATCCCCTTGCCAAGCGATGGCTAAAGGAATCTCTTCTTTTTCTAAAAAAGCTTTAAATTTCTCTATATCAATTGGTTTGTCTAAAAAATCTTTTTTCAGATTAATTGTATCAATCGAATAAGGAGATTGTAGCAATTCTTCTAATTTCTGCACCCCTATCTTATAGGCGGAATCCTGTGCTAAAGCCTGACGTCTAGACCATTCTAGAATCTTTAAGAGACTTTTGACAGTAAATAAAAGACTACGCTCAGCATATTGAACTGCCATTCGTTCCTGTTGTTCAGAGGACATCTGATGCCTCCTTCTTCACAAATAGCAGCTTTCCTTCTTTATAACGATAAGCTATCAATTTCTGACGTTGCTTAATCGACTTGACAACCTGCAGTAGATCTCTCGAATAAGGTTCTCGAAGAGTAACTTCTACTGCTTTCCCATCAACGATACCAACACGTTTAAATTCAATGTAGTCTTTTTTGAGATGTCCTAAGCCCATACCAAAAGGAAAGTGATGAATCAATTGGATGGTACAACCACCTTTATTTCCCATTTGTTTCAAATCATACAAGTTTACTACCTTCATGATTAACTCCTTTATCTAGTTTGTCGCATCGTTTAAGTCTGGTAACGATAAACTCCGTGTCTGTTAGAAAATTCTCACACACGTTTTGTGCCAGTTGCCCTTCACAGGGAAATACTCTCAGTCCCTACTTACACAGGCACGCTAATCAAGACGGAGTGGATTCAATTTTCAAAGAACAGGTAGCTTTATTATAGATAAGAGTAGTTGAAATTTTTATCACATTTTTGAGGTTGTTGGAATAAAAAAAAGCAACTCACTGCTTTACGAATGAGTTACTTTTGTACTAAAATATTTGTTGCATAATTTCCCTAATAACCTGAACAGAGTTATCAAATGAGATATCTTTAGCATACTTAAATTGGCGTTGATAACGAATCCATAGCTCTTTCTGATAATCAGAAATTTCAATTCCTCTCACTTGCTCTTCCCAATTATAAATAGTATCTTTACTTTTACGTTTTTCTGCTGTATTTTCAAGTGCATTTTTTAATACTTCTAGATTAATCTCTTCTTTTCTAAGTTTATACAAGGTGAAAAGATCATATCGATCACGTGGGCGTGTCGAAGCTAATCCCCTACTGATGATTGTTTCTAACTTTTCAGCAAGTACAGTCTCTAGATTATATGTCCATATCTTGATGCTTTCATTAGTAAAGATAGAAGTCATTGAATAAGTAATTTCTCTTGGTGTGATCTTATCACCAGTAGTAATATCAATAAAAACAACCTCCTTTAATGTATCAAAAGTTGCATTTAATTTTAATGAAAATCCTCCATATTCATCATCTTGGCGAATAGGTTCTAGCTTATCTACTGAAAATGAAAATCCATCAGTTTTAGAACAAAGAATCTCTTCAAAGATATGAATCAAATTTTTTCTGCTCATTTCGGTTCCCTTCAGAGTGACATCTAAATCCATTGTGGTTCGCTTATCTAGTCCAATCATTTGACCTATTAGATACCCTCCTTTTACAATGAAGGAATCTCTATAAGAACTAGTAGAAATCAGCTTTAACACTTGCTCAATTAAATAATGTTGTTGTACTTGTTGAGCTGGAATTCCTTTATCTTTTGAAATGTTTTTGATTCTTGCTTTAAAGCTATTGGCATTTGAAAACATTAAGATAGCACCTCCGTATAAGATTGTAACTTATCAGTTACTTTAAATAGATGGGCATAATAAAATAATTTGTGTAAATTAATTTGATTTTGTTGAAAATATTTTTTAAACGCTGGTGCAATAATTTGAAGATCCACCTGATGAACTGGTCTTAGACATTCAACCAAAACTCGTTCAATTTCATAAACTTTAATAAATTGACCAGGAAGACGCTCTATTTCAACAATTCCTTCACTATAGTGAGAGCGTAAGATAATAGGACATATATCTGCTTCCTTAATGTTTTTGGTATTCGTACCATAAGGAAAACTCATCGTCATGTTAAAAGGGATGGTCAAAGATAAACCATGTAACCAAAGTGCTGTCTCCAAAGAAAAGATTCCCTTTGGAAATCGATACTGAAGGACAAACCACTCATCTAAATAAATATCAGGTAAGCGATATAAGCCTTTTTCTTCAGTATCGATTTTTCCTTCTGTAACCATTTTTAATAAGGTTTTGTAATGTAAATTTTCATCTATTACTTGTTTAAAAGTTAAAAAACCATACTGATTGAAAGAGTTAATCAGTTTCTCTCTTTTATCAACCATATCATTCTCCTTTCTTAGAAATAAAATGCTAACATCTTCTATATATGTTAGCATTTTATTTCTTTAAAATCAATTCATTTAGTTTTTTTATTTCAAAATTAATCCATACGTAAGATACACTAACTATTATTAAAGAAAAAAGAAGACATAGACTAATAGGTTCCACACCAAATGTAGCCCCATACTGCCCCATAAGTCAGATTTATAGCGCACCATCCCTAAAAACATTCCCAATGAAACATATAAACACCAAGCTAGAATGGTTTCTGGATGATGAGCTAAGGCGAACAAAACACTTGTCAACGCAATTCTGATATCTAATTTTCTGACCAAGTTCCATAAAATTTCTCGATACAGAAATTCTTCAACCATACTCGCATTGATTAAGAACAATAAAAATGAAAACCAAGGAACCTGATGTTGAAGGCCAATTAAGTTTGCTTGATTCGTGCTTCCTTGAGCATGGATTAAGCTAAAACATAGACTTATAATCAGTATGCTAGCTAATCCAATACCAAGCCATTTCATCTTAGATTTCATATTGACCTTATGCGATTTTTTACGTTGGCCATACATCCATAAAAATGAAATGAGTGACGCACCATAGAGAATCTGTAGTATAGTTAACTCACCGATACAAAAAAATTTCAGTAAGTATAGAGATACCAATAGGACATTTACTTGTTGGAATATATAAACTGGAATTATTCTTTTCATAGTTACCTCCGAAATAAATCTTCATAATCTAAATCTAATACCTGCACAATCCTTTCTACCCATGGACTTTGAGGCATTCGTTGTTCCATCTTATAGTGACGAATCTTTTGATACAAACGATTCAATTCACTTGGATAGTGAAATTCTCCCGCAAACATTTTTCTGGTTAACTCAATCCAGCTAATATTTCTTTCAGCCAAAATAATGGACAAGTTCTCCCAAAATCGTTCAGCCATATTGCTTCTCCTTTAGTTAGATAAATAATGTGTTTGTGCCATGTAAATCAATTGTTTCGTATCTCTTGGCAATAAAGCTCTAGCCTCTTCCAAATTCAGATTTGGATAAACCCGCTTATTTGAAACCGCAAGAGGAAGTCTGATGGTTAGTTCAGGATTTTTTAAAATCATCTCAACGAAATCCGTTAATCTTAGATTGTCACGGTTCTTAAATCGTAATAAATTGGGAGATAGAAATTCAAAACAATCTGAAGAATAGCTCATCATCTCAATTAATTTATCCTTTGTCATTTCAGAAACTGAATGACAAGATACCTCGATGCCATAGTTTTGGAAGAAGTCTAAAAGAAGTTGATTTCTTTGGCTATTTTTACTTAGATAGAGATCAATCATGGGAGACCTCCCAAAGATTCGGTTCCATTTGATATTCTGAGACGATTAAGGAATCTAATAAATTTTCGAAGTTAATCGGTTTCTTGTCTTCATCATAAGCTTTTACAGTTACTTGGGTTGTAAGTATTCCCTCTTTTCCCTCGGCTCGATAGCCTTGTCCCTATAAAATAAAAACGAGATTTTGATGATCATCTACAAAGGCATCAGCTCCGTTCTTTATATCCTGACTTTCAAGGAATTCCATAATATTTTGAAGATAGGATTCATAAAATAGTGGGTAATTATGTTTTTTATGGTAATCATCTAAAAATGTCACCTCAAACTCACATGGATAATTGGGCATCAAAAATATTTGTTCATCCAGCTGTTTGATTTCTGCATCATGTAATTGTGTTTCTAATTCATCACAATCTAGTATTGATTCTTTATTTAATGCTTTCATTTTTTTCCTCTATTTCTTTTAATTTCTTTGCGATTGCAACAATCACAGGAACGGTTACACTATTACCAGCTTGTTTATAGAGCTGACTATTACTAGAGACTTTTCTAGCAGCTTCAAAAGCCCAATCAGGAAACCCCTGAAGGCGAAAACACTCTTTAGGAGTGATTCGTCGTATTCTCAAACGGTAAAATTGTCCATCTATTAAGACACCGGCTACATGATAAACTTGTTTATCTTCGCCTTCATAGCTAGCCACAACTACTCCCATTTGACCACTAGTTGTTAACGTATTAGCTATGCCTTTTCCAACTCTACCACGACGATACTGAGAACTTGGTCTTTCCAAATTGATTGAATCCCCAATCTCTGCTTGAGCATATCCTTTTTTCGTTGCTTCCCGTACTTTTAGAAATTGGATTGGTTCTGGAATCAGTATTTTGGGAATTTTATCTCCACCTTGCATCGTAGTCAGTGTTGGAGATAAGCCCTCACTTCCATAGACGCGACCAGTTTCCTTAAAGCTAGTTGGTAAATCTCCAACAACGACAATACCATGGCGATCCTGAGTATTTAAAGTAAACATTGGCTCTTGATTATCCTTGAAACGTCTACCATTTTGTCTTTTTTCTAATCTGTCTGGTGTCATACAAGGAATCGCAACTTTAAATCCTTCTCCTTTTCCACGAACTAAGGTTGGCGCAAGACCTTCTGAATAATAGACTTTACCACTCATTCCACTTCTTGATGGATTTAAATTCCCTAGTGCTTTCAAAGTCTCAGGGTTAGTTGCTTGACCTTCTCGTCTGAAAGGAAATAGGAGTCTGGTACCTTTCTTTCTAGAATGTCCGATAATAAACACCCTCTCTCTGTTTTGGGGAACGCCAAAATCCTTACTGTTAAGCACCTGCCACTCAACATCAAACCCCAACTCATCAAGTGTGGTAAGGATTGTGGTGAACGTCCGTCCCTTATCGTGATTGAGTAGGCCTTTAACATTTTCAAGAAAAAGAAAACGTGGTTGGATTTGTTTGGCCGCCCTAGCAATTTCAAAGAACAAAGTTCCTCTAGTATCTTCAAATCCCAATCGTCTTCCTGCGATTGAAAATGCTTGACAAGGGAATCCCCCACAGATGACATCGACTTTCCCTCTAAGTTTTTTAAATTCGTCATCTGAAACATCTCGTATATCATGAAATTCTATTTCTCCTTTCGTTTGAAAAATGGACTTATAAGATTTCCTAGCAAATTTATCAATCTCACAAAATCCAATACACTCGTGTCCGACACTTTCCATTCCTAGTCGAAAACCACCGATACCTGAAAATAAATCAATAAATTTCATTTCTTTATCCCCCCTTTCTTATCGACTATCAATGTCCAAATAGTCACACCACTTGAAATGACAATGAGCATAACTAATATCCACTCGATTGGCGACATTTAACCACCTCCTTTTCTAACACGGTTATTCCAAACAGAATACAAGCCGTTAAACACAAATTCAGCAAGTACTTCCGCACGTCTAACAAAGTGAACATTATCTAGAGCATACTGATAGATTCTCTCAAAATCAGTCATAGCAATTTCACTGGCTGTTTCAGAAAAACTTTCTCGTCTAAATTGATCTTGTACCAATCCCCAAATATAATCTCGATCATATTTTGTGACCTTTTCTACTTTTCTTTTCAAAATAGGTTGAGTATTCCTATCCTCCTCATCCTCAATAAATAAAGAATCAGTCTCACTATATTTAGTCTCACTAACTTCAGTCTCACTAGGGGCTGAATATGGGACGGGGGCCGTTTCATTTTCAACCTGCCCTAGTCTTTTTTTAACACTAGGCCTGTTTGAATTACCTACTGGGGTAGAAGACAATTCCCCTAAATAAATCTTATTAGCAAGTCTCCCTTTCTCACTTGAAGACTGTTGAACTTCATCAATTAAGTCATATTCTTTAAGAGTTTTTTTGATGGACAGTAATTTTGACTTCGAACAACCTAACAGCCTCATCAGTTTAGAATTAGAAAATACTAAATAAACCGCTCCTTCTTCATCTATCCAACCACGACTGAGAGATAATTCTAAACGATCCTTTAAAATAGAATAAGCTACCTTTACTTCTAGTTTCATATCCATATATTTCTCATCCTCAAAAAGAATTTTAGGTAATTTGTAATACCGTTCTGAAGTTTGGTATTGATTTGCGGTTATTCGTTTCATAGCGCTCCTCCAAGTTCTTTGAGTATTAAATCTCCACTTGATTCCAATCGAACCAAGCCACTTTTTTCTAATTCAGCCATAAGAGAGATGGCTTCAACAATGTCAATTCCCATTTCACGTACTAAAAATGAAATGACAATATAGCGTGATGATTGTAATTCTTTTGTCATTTTCCCTCCATAAAATAAAAAAACGGAAAGATTGTGAAATTCCTTTCCGTAACATAATAGATATTTGAACACCAAACTCAACACCAAAAAAATGTTTTTATTGATGATTATTGCTCAATCAAGCACTTATAACAATGTAAAAAATAAAAATCTGTACTCACAAAAACCCTTGAAATTCAAGGGTTTTAAGCATTTATTCTACTTCACAATGTTTTATTATTTTAATTCTTCTAGACCAACCATTGAATAGTAGCCATTGAGTTTTTTTCCTTTCGTAGCAAGGGTTTAGAGCCCCTTATATAATTTACTATCGTTTGAACATAGCGAGTTTTTAAATGAATGATGTCCAAACAGTTCTTGTTTTATGACATAGAAATCTAATTTATATTATATCATGACTTCTGTATTTTGTCCGCTCTTGTTTCCAGATTATACTAATTCAAAATTAAATGAAAATTAAAGTCTATCATTTTATGGAAGTCTTACTCAAGACATAGTTTAATTCAAGTATATCCTTTGAAATTCAATATCTCTTATAGCTATTACTTCATATTAGGGAGAGAATCATATATGTTAGCTAATACTCTTAGAAAATCTCTTCAAACCACGTCAGCTTCGCCTTGGAGTATAGATGTTACTGACTTCGTCAGCTTCCATCTGCAACCTCAAAACAGTATTTTGAGCTGACTTTGTCAGTCTTATCTACAACCTCAAAGCAGTGCTTTGAGCAACCTACGGCTAGCTTTCTAGTTTGCTCTTTGATTTTCATTGAGTATAAGAGTGGAATTTTATGAGTTTTTGGGATTTTTTAGGTATAAAACGCTAACCATTCAAAAACCACACAATGTTTCTTTCAGCTTCATTGAGTATAAAACTGAAATCACTGTGTGGTTTTATTTTGAATCTAGTTTTTGTCCATCATCATATTAAATAGCAATTTGTTATATTCATTTAAACAAAGGATTAAAGAAACCATCAGTTGCTTTCAACAAGGCTTTAAACACTTTTTCTTTGAGTGCAACAGTATGTGAGAAATCACCCGATTTCTTTAAATCCTCCTCAACCGCTTTAACAAAGATATTCTTCAATTGTGTATAGTTGGTAATTTGTTTACCGTTAATTTCAATAGTAGTAAATCCTTGCTCTGCTTTAGCTTTAACATCGTGATACCAATGTTTTTTCCAGTCTTCTAGGTTTGAGAATTGGTTGTCTGAAACCTTTTTAATAATGAAATCATCACCCAATCTACCTTGGTTTTGTTTATCCGCTTCACCTTGGTATTTGCTAGATACATATCCGATAAATCCATTTGCATAGCCAAAGTAACCCCACATACGGAAGGCATTATGCTTGAATGATAATGAACCTGGAGCACCTTTGCTTGTATTACCACCATAAATACCAGCCATCATTTGAACATTAACATATGCTGAGTTAGGCGTGAAGTCCTCTGGTCGGAACACACCATTACCCGGATTATTATGTTTGGTCATAAAGTTATTATCAACCAAATCATCAATACTTGACAATGGCTTAGTTTTCTCTCCTTCGTTTAAGTCACGAACTTTGTCCCATTGGTGTGGAGCAGTTAAATTATTTAAGCCATCAACATGTCTATCTACTCTGTCAATTTTCTTGAACCACTTGCTATTATCACCATTTAATTTTGGAATTACAGCATCTGCTTCAACATAATCCAACATCATTAACGCTTCATTGTAGTTCTTCATGTAGCGATCAATATCTTCACGAGTTTTCAATTTATCCGGATCATAGTTATACCACTGATCACCATTATTCTCACGATGATAAGCCATATTCAAACCTAAAGCGCCATATTCACCATTAGAAGTTGATTTATCAGGTGTTTGTAACATACCTTGAGCATAGGCTTCGACGTCTGTACCTTGACGATGTTTATGACCACCGAAATAAAGCATTCTATCGTTTACGTGTGTTGTTTCGTGAGTAAAGGCTGAAATACCAAACGGACTAATCATATCCGTCACCATAAACAAGACCTTGTCATCATTATTTGGATTAGGGAATATTGATGCCATAGCGCCCATACGCCAATCTCTATCATGATGTCGCCATGTTGGACCATATAATTCACGAATTGGGGCTACAGGGTTACCCTTACTGTCAAATCCTCGACGACCTACAGGAGAACCATTGTAGGTCTGGTTATCCCATACAGGTGTTGGAACCATTTTCTCGCTCTTAAGCAATCTATCTCGTACACTTGGCAATGCTAAACGTGACCAGAAGTCTAAGTATGTTTGTTGAGCATGTGCAACCTTATCAATTTCTTTTTTGAATTCATTTCTAGCTTCTTCTGTATACTTACCATATTTCTCAAATGAACTATAAGCCATTGTATTGTAAGTTGAAATCAAGAACATATGTGCATTCTTAAGAGTTAATAGAGGTAGGATCATACGATTATGAACACCATTGTTCAAACCATCAAATGCACGATGTCGTTTGTTAGCAAAATCAGGATTCGTTGTTTGAGGTTCTGATACATATACATTCTTAGCCGCATGTATAAACCAATCATTTAAATCAGTATCGTTAGTAAAGAGACGCATGTTGTAATCTAAGAAGCCATGTAATTCAGCTTTACCAATAGTTCCACCAATCATATCACGATAAGCATCCAAAGTTCTGTCGCCCTTGATATTTCGCTCGCTTGATCCAATTCGAATCAAGAAATCAAGAAGGTCAACTGACTTACCATAAAAGTCAGGTTTAAACATCATCAAGTTCTTGATAGTCATATCCCCATACTTGATATCATAGTAACGATTAAGGTAAGTAAGAGCCATCACGATTTTAGCTTTATTTTCATCCACCTTCTTAACAAGTGCTTTCATAGCCGCTTCGTCAATATTTAATTGATGGTCAGCATTTTCAATCAAAGATTTGACCAATTTATCAAGATTAGCTTTCGTTTCAGCAAAACTTTCTTCGAGATAAAGGTCTCGGATATAACCGTTTTTACGTTCCTCTGTATTTTCTTCAGCTCTATCCCGATTACCCATCAAGGCACGTACTTCAGGAGAAATTAATTCAACAGTCGCTAACCTACCTTTAATGTCTTGAATCAATTGATTACGATTTTTATCAACCATGTTTGGTGTATAAACAATGTCACCCAATCCATCGATACTATACTCACGAACTTGCGCTACTTTAGACTCTTTTTGATGAACAGCTTTGATTTCTTTAGTCTTATCTGCATAGTGAATCATCACATGATCAATATCTGATAAATCCGTTACAAATTGTCCGTCTTTCATTCCTGTAACTGATAACACTTCTTTTGTCAACAAGTTTGAACCTTCAGTTAGTTTATTACCTTGGTTAACAATCCACTCTTTATTGTAGAACGGTTGAAGCTTTTCAATGTTACGATATGCTAAATCACGTTCTGTTTTGTAGTCTTGAGTTGTCTTATACTCATCTTCTTTTCTTGTTAAACGATTTAAGCGGTTGACTATAGGTTCGTTGATTTCGTATTTATCTGCGGATATGCCTGTAGCTTCAATTTTAGATTTTGCCTCTTCTTCAGAAATAGGTTTAATACGATTTTTATCTTTTGAACGCTGGTAGCTAGAATTCCCATCACTGACACCTACTACAACGTAATTTCGTTTCACATTATTTCCTGTCCAATAGCCATCATCATAATCAATATCACTAGAACCATAGAAAATTTCACCATTAGATACTTTCATCATGGAAACTGAATCTTCAACGGAACCGTGATGCTTCATGCTTCCTACAACACCACCATTTTCAATTGGTTTAGCTACATTAATGGTTCCTTTTGCTACTGATTTCTTAATCGCACCATCACGACTTACAGCACCGTTATCCCCACCGTTTTGTGAACTATAAGCAATTCCCGCAGCTTTTGCCTTATCACCGACAAGATTAGCATCCACATATGCTTTTTCTACTAAACCTTTCCAGTTTTCACCAACGATACCGGTCAAGTATTGTCCACCATCACCGACAGCAGTTACGTTACCGATAAAGGCCACATTTCTGAGTGTACCTTGGTTATCAATCTTATCAATAAATCCAGATACCCAGTTTCTACCTAATACGTTACCAGTCACTTTGACATCTTCGATTTTAGCGCCACCTTTAATAGTGTCGGCAATCGGTGCAATGCGGTCCGCCCAAGGCATATTGATATTTACATTCCCCAGATTTACTTTGGTTACTGTACCACCGATAATATTCTTGAATAACGGACGCTCCGTGTTATGGATGGTATAATGTTTCCCCTCCACACTTTTTAATGTACCTTTAAAATCACCATCAACATACCATTTCTTAGGTGTTGGTACATTCGTTGCATTCAAATCTGCTCCGATTTTAAATGTACCATTTTTATCAGCATTCATAGCATCTACTAAATCTTTAAAATTATAGTAAACATTATCAACCTTAGGACGAGGTTTTTCAATGTAATGAATGTATTCATTTCTAGCTTTAGATGGGTCAATATGTTGAATCAAATCTTGAGCAGTTGCTGTAATTTTATAAAGTTCTTTTTCTTTTTCAGTCACCAACTCAATCTTATCAACTGCTAAACGTGTTACTTTATTATCACGACTAGTGATTTTTAAGTACATTTTCTTCACATCTTCATCTGAAGGTTTTTCAGTCATGAAATCACTAGGTGTTTCAGTACCATCGTCATTTACCTTCACTAAATTAGTAGATGCAATATTTTTAATTTCAACTTTTTTCAAATCCAAGCGAAGTGGTTTCTCTTCTAATGTTGCAGTTTCTTCTCCCTTACCACGGTCATAGGTCATAGTGGTTTCTATCTTATAGTTCTTGTAGAATTTTAAATCTTCTACCTGCTTATCTAATTGCTCTGAAGTTAAATCTACTGTTTTGACAATTTCATTTCCATCTTTGATTGTCGCAGTAATTTTATTGATTTTGACTCCATCTGTATTAACCAAATGATAAGAAAGATTTGCGGAGCGGTCTAATACATTTGTATCTGTTCGTTCCAAAGTCAAAACAGGAGCCGTTTTTTCTTTAGGCTTTTCTTTTGTACCTTTTACAAGAATTTCAGGCTTTATTTCTTTCAAAATAGTTACTGTTTCAACTGGTTCACTAATTTTTTTGCCATGTAACTCTTCATAGCTAGTAACAATTTGACGTTCGCCATCCTCACCAATTTGTTTAACAGAATCATCGCCTATAAATTTGGTAGGATCAGATTCTTCTATAGTCGTTTTAGAAATAGTCTCGGTCCGGATATCGGTATGTAAAGAAGGCAACTCTTCTCTTTCTGATGCAACTTCTGAAACTGTAGATATTGGTTCAGTATACTCTGGAATGTCGATAACAGGTGGCTCAATCAAGTTTCCATTTTCATCTACTCCTATTGCACCTACTGGTTCCGTGTATGCTGGTTTTTCGCTAACAGGTGGTTCAATCAAGTTTCCATTTTCATCCACTTCTGTTGTACCTACTGGCTCAGTATATTCTGGCTTTTCGCTAACAGGTGGCTCAAGTAAGTTTCCATTTTCATCCACTCCTGTTGCACCTACTGGTTCAGTATATTCTGGTTTCTCAGTTTTAGGCGCTTTATCTGGAACTGTACCTACAGGAGCTGTGTACTCAGTTTTCTCTACTTTAGGAGCTTCGTCTGGGACTGTACTTAAAGGATCCGTATATTCTGATTTTTCATGAACTGCTGGTTCTACCTTCTCTGAGACTACGGCTTCTGGCAATGCTGTTTGAACTGCAGGTTCCCCTTTTTCAGTTACAATAGCTTCTGGTAACGCTGCTTGAACCTCAGGTTCTCCTTTGTCTGCCACAACTTTGGGTTGCTCAACTGGCGAAACAGTTGATGCCGGAGAAACCGACGAAACACTTCTATCATCAAGCTCCAAGTAACCAACATATCTGTAACCAGAAATTTGCAACACACCATCATGTCCAGACTCATGGATGTTAGCATTCAAATTAAGTGCTGAAGCAGTTGATAGTGTAATTAAACCTGTCGCCCCTACAATCAAAAATGTAGCTATTTTTTTATTTCTCTTATCTTTTGTAATAACTACAACAAGACTACCGATGGTCAATAAACCAAATAAAGTCATAATAGATTGTGATTGACCAGTATTTGGTAGTGCGTCTTTCTCATAAACCAAAGCATATGATTCTTTTGATTCGTCAGGTCTACCTTGCTTGAGCTGATCACGTTCAGTTTGTGTCAAAGTACTATAATCCAAGTAGTGATAAGTCGATGCACCAACAATTGACGGAGCGAATAAAAGACTTCCCAAGAATACTGAGCCAACAATACCTTTTATTTTCCTAATGGAAAACTTATCTTTTTTTAATAATGACAATTGTAATCCCCTATCTTTACTTTTTATTTCCTAATAGCAAACACTATTTTTTATTCTCAAAAATTGAACTTCTAAAATCATTCGTTTGATCGAGATAAGCTTTATATATTGCCTGTTTAAGTTTATGAACTCTACTTCTTTCTGGATATATATTCACAAGATAATCCTCAGCATCTTCATTGACAGCAGTAGTCATCATTCTTTGAAGCGCATTTATATTTGTTATTGTCACTCTATCTTTTCTGAACCAATCTCCATTTGGGTTAATGAAGCTAATGCTCATTAATTTATTAAATTTAGCTATTCGCTCATTATACATTGCTTTTTTGAAATCAACCCATGATTTATATTCATTATTAAACACTTTTTTAAGTACTAAATCATCTGTTACATTACCGATCACTTTACCATATGATCTAATAACATCACCTTTTGCTTTTGCTTCTTCTGCGTATTGATTAGAAATATATGGTACCATTCCATCTTTAAATCCTTTTGCAGCTAACAACTCGAACGCCATACGACGTCCCATTAAATCACCCGGAGTTCCTTTATCATTACTTAGAGCAGAATATATTGGTGAAAATAGTTTAATTGTATAATAGCCATTTCGTTTAAAGGTATTATCATTGTCATTTTCATATCCTCTTCTTGTGATAACATCATTTTCAATTAGACTATTAAATGTCGTTAATTTGCTAAGTTCACTATCATTTAAGTAACGAATAACATTAGTTGCATATACTTCACTTCCGTCTGGATCCAGTTCAAATTTATTTTCTATTTTTCTCAACAAGTCATTTTTCTTAGAAATATCCAAGTTAACAACTGCATTACCTTCTAGATATTCTAGCATATAAATTACATCAAACATATTATGCATATATTTTTGCAAGTCTTCTGCATTATTAAATCGTTTTGTAGGATCTTTTACCTGAAGTCTAGTTGAATCTTCTGATTTTTCATATTTCAATATAGAGTTAATCGTAATAGTAGGATCGTATGGATGATCAGGAGCTTGTAACAATCCTTTAGCATAAAACTCTGGTCCCAGTCCATTTCGTCTTCCATAACCTCCAAGATAAATTTCTCTATCAGAGTTATGCGTCATTTCGTGTGTATAAGTTACCGCACCATCTTTATCAAGCATACGATATGCCATATAATAGAATGCATCCCCTGTAGCGTAGGCTCCATTAGAATTATGAACAACATTATTTCCCGCTGGACCGAAGAAATGTTTTATCGCTGGATGATTAGTTTCAAAATTAGCTTCTTGTATCTTATTATCTTTATCATTTCCAAATCTAAATGCATCATAGACAAGAACACTTCTATATAATTTTTCTTTATTTTTATCATCTAGTATTTTATACCAGTAATCATAGTGATCTCTAAATCTAGCTGCCGCTTCTTTAGCTTTTGTCTCAACATAGTCATTTAAATTAGTTCCTGCTGGATGTTCTTTACTTCTATATCTATCATAAGCACCAAATCCTATAGTCGAAATGTTGGCTATAATAAACACCGATTTTTCAGGTAATGTTAATAGCGGCAAGACCATACTTGGGTATTTCCAAGATGGGCTAGTTAATCTATCATATACTCCAATTGAATATGGACTACCAGCTATTGATTGCTTATCACTTACCTCTTTAATTGTAGATTTTTCTTCTACTATATAGGCTTTAGTTTGTTCTTTAAACCACTCGTTATTGGTTTTATCTGGCACGAATGCTTTTCTATATTTTTCTAATGCATCAAATAAATTATTAGTTTTATAATTTTTCGCTAATAAAACGTTATAAGTTATAACATTATTTTTCGCTAGTAAATTATTATATCCAGATTTACCTAGTTCGATAACATTATCTAACGCTGAACTATTTGATTTACCGAAGAAATCCAAGTGGTACATAACTAAATCTTTCGCTTTTGTATCACCATATTTGAAATTGTACCAACGTTCTAAATATGTTAATCCTAGAAGTAAAGCTTCCTTATTGTTTTTAATTTTTTCGATTACATAATTATCTATTATCTTATTGTTATTTTCAGCTATTGCAGCATCTGCAGTAAGAAGTTTTGTCAAACTATCTTTCAAATTAGTTTTTGTGGTATTGAATTGTTCTTCTAAATATAACTCCGTTAAACTAACATCCTTAGAAACATCTAATACTTTTCTAGTTGCGTCTGATTTATATTCTACACTATTTAATGCTGGTAATACTTCATCTAAAATATTATTATAATTGCGAAGTAATGTATTTGGTGTGTAAATTAATTTTGTATCGCCTATTCTATACTCAGCTACATTTGAAAAATCACTTTGATAATTTACATTAAGTTTCTCTGATGTATTGTCTGCGTAATATAGTAATAATTTATTTATACTTGATTTGTATTTGTTAATATCACTAATTACTTCATTATCTTTCATTGGAACAACTGATAATAATTCTTTATTATAAAGATTACTACTTGACTCTACTAAATTTCCGTACTTAACTATTGTTTCTCTATTATAGAACGGTAATAGTTTTTCTATATTTTTATATACTTTTTCTTTAGATGAAACGGCATTCTCAAGATTTTTATAGTCAGTTACATATCTAGAAGAGAAATTAAAGTCTTCTGTTTTAATAGTATTTCTAGATACAAAAGCAGCTTTTTTCTCTCTAATTTGTGCATCTTCTAATACTTCTCCTCTTTGAACAGTAGAATCCTTAGTTAAGATTTCATCATCTTCTGCTACTACGTTTACAACCTTATTATTTTTGTTGCTATATACATGATTTGCTTTCATGTCAGTGAAATCTTTTCCAGTTATAGCATTACCGTTCGTAACATTAACGTCGCTTAGTACATTAGAAAGTCGACCAGATTTTTCTAATCCTCCAGCTGGATCCCAAAGATTACCAACTACTCCACCTACATTTGCAAAACGTTGAACATTATTAAGATTTCCTTCAGCGTAGCTATTACTAATTAGCGCACTATCTTCTGCTGCACCAACTATTCCGCCAATAGATTGATCCCCTTTAGTTGCGTTTGATGATAAATCAATTGATGCGATCGACTTCTCTATTAATCCCCTTGAACCAGAAAGTTTACCAACTAAACCTCCAATTTGATAATCTGAATTTGTTTCATAAGTATTAGTAATTCTTCCTGTAAAGCTACTATTTGAAATTCTAGAATTCTCTACTTGTGATACTAAACCTCCTATTCCATGTTCACCAGCTATTGCTCCATTAGCATGAACATTACTAATTACAGTTCCATTTCTCGCTTCTTTCGCTACTGTTGCAGCATCTTCTTTTGCTGAAATATTGACATCTTTTAGTGAAAGATTTTGTACTGTGGCACCATTTAATCTCCCAAACAATGGTTTTTTCAAATTATAAATAGCATAATATTTCTCATTATTTGTTCCTACTAACTTTCCATGGAATTCCTTTTTCACATAACTTTCTTGATCATCCGAAAGTTCAACTTCACGAGCATCCATAGTTGCCCCTAAACGGAATGTACCATTAGGATCGATATTCATTGCATCGACTAAATTTTTAAATGATGTATATACTTCAGTTTCACTTTGCTGAGTTTTTGGTAAATAGTATGTATAATTTTCTAGTACATTATTATTTTCATGCTGTATCAGATTATTTGCACTTGCTACTATTTTATAAACATCTCTATTATCTTTATTAGCATTAGTAATGCTTGTAACTGGTAGCATCACATCTTTAAAATTCTCTGATTTAACTTTCATGAAGTAATTTTGTGGAGCATTTGGCACAGAATCTAATGTAGTTACATGACGATACTTATTACCATCTTTTGAATATAGTTCTACAGAAGATATATTTCTAAGTTCTAATTTCTTATTAACGTCTTTTTCTTCTGTAACATCGTCTTTTTTCTCATCTTTATGACGTTCTAGTGCATCATATGTCGGAGTAATTTCATTCCCTGCGATAATACTCTTAATCCAAGCTAATTGTGTAGGAGATAAAATCAATCCACCTGAGCGATTTTGTGCTCCATTTTGGTGCACACCAATAACTTCACCATTAGCATTAAATATTCCTCCACCACTCATACCAGGATTTCCGCCTTGATATTGGACACCGTAGGTGTTGTTCGCATATTTTTGTTCCATTTCTACCGTAGTATCTTTTAGGTGCGTATATTTCCCACCTGGATATCCATGAACATTAAGTTTGTCATGAACATTTACTTTCGAATAATTATCTACTAAATTTACATGTTTTCTTACTGAAGATTGTGGTAATTTAATCACTGCTAAATCATAGATAAATCCTTTTGGATAATCTTTTTGATTATAAAAATGAATATCATTAGCGGTAAATGTTCCTTTTTGTCCGTCAGGAGTCACCCACTCATATTCGTTTTTAGATTTATCACCTCTAAATTCACCCGTAGTATTATCAGTAGAATTATGAATGAAATTATGAGCGACTGTTAAAAGTACATTTGGTGCAATAAAAGTCGCTGATCCCACTCCAGTTCCCCTTGACGAATCTGTAATGAAGGTCATATTAATTAATGCACTAGATTTTTTCTGAATACTCATTTCTTCTGGTGTATTAGTATTTTCATTATTTGGCTTAGGCTCTTCTGTACTTGGCTGTTCAATACTTCCAGAATACTCTCTAGTAGGCTCTATTTTCTCTGGTTCTACTAACGCTCCAGCTTGCACTCCTGTATATTCCTTCGGTGATTCTACTTTTTCTGGTTCTACTAATGCTCCAGCTTGTACTCCTGTGTATTCTCTTGGGGCTTCTACTTTCTCCGGTTCTACTACTGTTCCAGCTTGCACTCCTGTATACTCTTCTGGGACTTCTACTTTTTCTGGTTCTACTAACGCTCCAGCTTGTACTCCTGTATATTCTCTTGGGGCTTCTACTTTTTCTGGTTCTACTAGTGCTCCAGCTTGCACTCCTGTGTATTCTCTTGGGGCTTCCACTTTCTCTGGTTCTGCTAAGGCTCCAGCCTGTACTCCTGTATATTCAGGTTTCTCCATTTTTGCCGCTTCTACTAATGCTCCGGCTTGTACCCCTGTGTATTCTGATAGTGGGGCAGACTGTTCTGGTTTAACAATAGCTCCAGCCTGTACTTCTCCATGTTCTGCACCAGTCTCAGGTTGTTCCTTCATTACTTGAGCTTTTTTAGTACCTTTTTCGACTATTCTTAAAACAGGCGCAGTCGTTGAAGTTGAAACGATTTCTCTAGAAACTTCTTCCTTGTTTACAAAGAATATTCTGACGACTTCAACTTTCTTCCCTAACTTACCTTCTTGTTTTACTCTTACAGTTCCTTCAGCTAAATCAGGATTTTCTTGAATTTCTTCTTGAAAATCTATTTTTGTCTCTATAGTTTCCTCACGATATAAGAGTTCAGGTTTGTTCAACTTGCCTGATAGAACTTCATCTTGTGGATTTAATGTATTTACCCCAGTCTTTTCTTTTGGAGAAATCTTCTCGTCTTTCTTCGTTTCTAGATTCTTATGTTCTGCTAATTGTGATTGAGAATTTGAAGATTGTTTCTCTTCTTTTCTTGGATTGGTTAATTTAGTAGAAACAGGTTTTTCTTCCTGCATAGTTTGTACTGTTGATGGATTTTCTACAAAATTCGGTGTAACACTATAACCTACCTTTTGTTGATTTGTTGGACTAGATACTGATTTCTCTTGATTATTTACTTTAGATTCAGAAGTTATGTTTCCCTCTTTGATATATCCAATATAAGTGTAACCTGAAATATCTTTAGGAAGAGGTAATTTTTCTCCTGAGATTAATTCATAGTCAGTATTGTAATTCAGTAAGAGATTATTTTCTAAAGCATGAGCTGAAACTAAGATACCATTTCCTATTCCTGCAATCAATACTAAATGTAATACTGTTTTATTCTTAACTTTTTTCTTAGAAACGGCAAAAATTAAAATCCCCAGAGCCGCTAAGCTAGCACCAGCAACTAGGGTTTGCATATCATTCTTACTTCCAGTATTTGGTAAGTCTCCCAGTTGATTTTGGGAATTTAATTTATAAACAAGATAATAAGTCTCATCATCATTCTCCACGTATGTCGGAATATCATAGATAAGCTGCTTCTTCTCATCTGATGATAGCTCTGACTCTGTCACATATTTATAGTGAACACCTTTAGTCTCTTGAGCTTCTACAGATGAACTACCTAATACAGACATAAAAAATAAACTTGAAATCGTTGCAGATACAAGTCCTACTGATAATTTTCTAAATGAAAAACGCTGCTGTTTTTCACCAAAATACTTTTCCATTATTCCTCCTTGAAATAAAATTTTAAAAATATGCAAGCTAGAATTTATTATATTAGCTTGTTATCTTATAAAAAGGTAACACACTTTAATTATACTCTTAATTTACCAAAAAGTCTTAAAATTGCGTTACGTTTTCATACTTTGTTTTATATATAAAATACGAAGGAGCAGGGTTTGCCATTTCCTATTTTCTCTTTTTGGATATAAGTAACACCTACCATGGAATTTCCACGGTAGGTGTTACTTATATCACTAATCGTTCTAAAAATGGTTTGAGGCAGTTGAGGAGAATTCCTTCTATCCAGCTTTCTTGTGCTGAGGAGAGATGATCTGTCTGGAGACTTTCTTTTAGAAAATCTCGGACTTGTTCTGGTGCGATTTCAAACTCAAAGGCTTTCATTTTATAGAAAAAGTCGAGCAGATGGTCGGATAGGTATTCAGTTGAAAAGGGGACTTCTCCACTTTTTCGATATTCTAATAAGAGCCGAGCAAATCGGGATTTTTCTTCAGGAAGCTCACGAAAATAGGAATTGAGGAGCCAGGTCTGCTTCTGCTTTCTTTCAATTGGATCCTGACCAGCAATTCGTTGGTCTTTTTCCAGCTCTTTTTGGTATTGTTTGGCCTTGATAGCCCTTTCTGTTCTATTTTTACCAAAAAGAATTTTCTCCCACTTGCGTTCTTCTTGGGTTAGGGTTTCTGTAAAGCCAAAGTAATCTTGATAGGCACGCTCTGCTGGTCCCATGGCTAGAACCAGATTGTCTGCATATTGCTTGGCGATTTTATCTTTCTTCTTGCGCTCTTTCTCTGCCTGGATACGGAGTTCCTGTTCGTAGTCAATTTTCTCCTTGCCTAGCTTGACAAGGTAGAGTTGGTCATCTGGTTTCCCAAGTAAAAAGGGTTTGATACATTTTTCAAGGACTTCTTCCATCCGAGCCTTCTTCTTGGGCTCTGCCTTGGTCCAACTTCCTCCTTGAAAGACTTCTAGGAAGAGCTGGTAGTCTCTCTCAGGTGAGAACTGATTGCCACGATTGGGTTTAAAAACACCTTTTTCCCAGAGCCATTTTAGAAGTCGCTCGTCAAAGTCACTTTTATTGACCTTGATTTTTTCCTTTTTCTTAGCTTTTCTGGTCAGATTTTCAACCTTTCTGAGCAGTTTTTCTTCCTCTTCTGGTTGCTGGTCAAGGGTCAATCGATGAAAATGACGAACGCAGTCGCTACCTATAGGAAATAGTCGTTGACCAGTCACTCCGTTAAAGAGTTCGTAGGCGTATTTGATAGCATTTCCACAGACACAATTGCTACGGCCGATACCGTTAAAAATCAAGGAAACTTCATTCCATTCCTTGGTAGCTTGTTCCCAAGTATCAGCTTTTGAAGCCTGTAAAACCGCATCATGCAGGGATTTTCTAACTGGAAGTGTCATGAGGTCTCCTTTCTAGATTATACTTTTACAACTTGAACCTCGTCTTTCCCAAGTAAAATCAAGTATTTCTCAATATTTTCAATCGAATAGGCTCGAGATAAAGCCTCTCCATAAAGGGCTAACTGACCACGATAGCGGTTTATGAGTTGACTTGGATCATCATAGCGGTCGGTCTTATAGTCGAACAGAATAATCCTGTCCTCATAAAGCAGATAGCCGTCCAAGATTCCACGGACAACAAAGTTTTCCTGACTCTTTTGGTCTCGTTTGAGCATGGAGAAAGGTTGCTCGCGATAGAGATGGTTGGTATTAGCGAGAATTTCCTGACCGAGCGCTGTGTCAAAGAATGCAAGAGTTTTAGCAAGATTGATCTTGTCTCTGACAGCTGGGCTGGTTTGAACTTGTTTGAGAGTTTCTGTCAGACTAGCAAGCGTTGGTCGCTGGCTGAGGTCAATTCTCTGCATGAGTTCGTGGGTAGCACTACCAATCTCAGCTCCGGTTACCTTTTCTTTGGTTGAAAAATCTGGCAAATCAAAGCTGATTTTCTTGTCTACTGACTGACCTTGACCTGCAATCTCGACACCTTCCATATCCATAACAGGTTCGTAGAATTTCTTGATTTGACTTGGGGTTTGAACACTTGGCAATTCAATAGCTGCGCGGTGAAGAGTATTATAGACTTCCACTTCTTTCAGCATTTCAAGAGCTTCCTTAATGGTTTCTGACTGGCGGTTGTCAGCTTGGGAGCTATCTTGGAGAGGACTTTTGTTTTCCAATTGACCAATAGCTTCTCTAGTCAGCTGATCATCGCCAACAAAGCGATAACTAAAGTTGAGATTATCCTTGGCAAACACTTTGCTGATAGCCCAAATCCAATCTTGGAAATTCCTTGCTTGCAGTCTAGTACTGCTATTTAGTTTTCCATTTTTAGCTGATGGGTATTCCTTGGCTTCCAGCTTTTCACGAGAACCCTTACCGACAAGATAGAGCTTTTTCTCAGCCCTCGTCATGGCAACATACAGCAGACGCATTTGCTCAGAATAGCTTGCCAGCTGTAATTCCTCTTCATTCTGCCTATAGGTCAGGCTAGGAATGGAGAGTTTGACGGTTTTAGGATAGTGATCTTCCACTGCTCCTGTCTCCATTTTGGCAATATATTTGACACCAAGACCATTCTGACGACTGAGAATGACTTCTGACATAGAGTCTTGCTTGTTAAAGTCTTGATCCATATTGAGGATAAAGACGTAAGGAAACTCCAGCCCTTTACTCTTGTGAATGGTCATGAGCTCTACTGCATCTTTTGGCGGTGCGACTGCCACGCTTGCCAAATCGTGCTGGGCTTCCAAGACTTGATCAATCATACGAATAAAACGTGATAAGCCTTTGAAATTACTCTTTTCAAATTGATCAGCACGTAGTGCTAGGGCATAGAGATTGGCCTGTCTAGCAGGACCATTTGGCAAAGCTCCAACATAATCATAATAAAAACGGTCGTTATAAATCTTCCAAATCAAGTCATAGAGGGAGTGGGTTTTGGCATACAGGCGCCAAGAAGCCAAGATATCCATGAATTGGTTTAGTTTCTCAGCTAACTCCGTATGAATCAAGCCTTTTTGGCTACTTGCCAGTTTTTGAGCATTGACCAGTTTCTCATAGAGATTTTCGTGGACTTTGTCTTCTGCTTTCTGAAGGGACAAACGTGCTAACTCGTCCTCGTCAAAGCCAAACATTGGAGACTTCATAAGGGCAACCAAGGCATAGTCTTGCAGGGGATTGTGAATGACACGAAGGGTGTCTAGCATGACTTGCACTTCTAGGGATTGGAGATAATTGTTTTGCTCTCCGTCAGTTTTGACAGGAATTCCGTATTCAGACAGAGCGAGGAGAATCTGGTCATTACGACTGCGGCTGGAGGTCAGAAGGGCAATTTCTTTAAAGGAAACACCTTGTTCCTTATGGAGTTTAAGAATTTTCTTGATAACTAAGCGCATTTCGCCTGTTAGTTTCGTTTCTGTTTGACACTCTTCTTCCTCACCTGTATCGTCCTTGTCATAGAGGAGAAATTCTGCCTTGTTTTCTGGATTAGGAGTCAGCTTGGTATTGGCAAAAACAAGTTGGTGCATGCTGTCATAGTTGATTTCGCCGACCTCTTGGTCCATAAGGCGTTCAAAAACATCATTGGTTGCTGACAGCACTTCTGAACTACTACGGAAATTTTCCTTGAGGAGAATCAGCTTGCCTTCTTGGGGATTTTGCGCATAGCGTTGGAACTTTTCATTGAAAATCTGCGGATCTGCCTGACGGAAACGATAGATAGACTGCTTAATATCTCCCACCATAAATCGGTTGTGATCATTAGACAGCAATTCCAACATCCGTTCTTGAATATGGTTGGTATCCTGATACTCATCGACCATGACTTCGTGGAAGCGATCCTGATAAGCCTCACGAACTTGCGGGAAATTCTCTAAAATCTCAATGGTATAATGGCTGATATCAGCGAATTCAAAGGCATTTTCCTGACGTTTACGCTGACGATAAGCTTCCACAAAATCACTCATGAAGGCTTGGAAGGTTTTAGCTAGTTCCCATGTATCTCCATGATAACGTTCTTGATAGTCGAGAATGGTTATCTGGTCTGACAGTTGTCCTAGTTTAGCAAACTGGGTCTTTCTCTCTTCGTTGTAGGCATCGGCCAGTGGCTTCAAATCAGCCTTGCGACTGGCATTCGTCAGAGCTCGACCATTTTTCTCTTTCGAAATTGCGACAACACGCGCAAGAACCGTTTGATAAGCCTGACTATCGGACTCTTGATTTAAGGAGCCAATTTCATCCAGAACTAACTGAACATTTTCTAAATAGGCAGCCTTGGGAAACTCCTTAGCATCATTGTCCAGATGATAACGGAAAAAGCTTTCCAAATCCCAAAGGGCTTGCTGGATTTGCTCAGTTAGTTTTCCTTTTTCATTCGTAAAATCAGCTTTCTCAAAGCCTTTTAAGAAAGATTCACTCAGCCACTTTTGAGGGTTGCTGGTGGATTGGAGGAAGTCATAGATTTTATAGACTTGTTGGCGCAGCCCTCGTTCATCCTTGCCACGTCCAGCAAAGTTTTTCAGTAAATGACTAAAGGTCTCTTTCTGTTTACCTTGATAATGGACTTCAAAGACCTCATGAAAGACTTCGTTTTTTAGAAGGAGTTGCTCGCTCTGGTTTTGTAAAATACGGAAATTAGGCGCAATGTCAAGCAGATAGCCATGTTTGCCAAGGAACTTTTGTGTGAAAGAGTCCATGGTTCCGATGGCAGCGTTGGGTAGGTCTGCCAACTGACGTCCCAAGTGTTGTTTGAGCTCGACATCACTACTTTCTTGGATTTGTTGGCTGATTTTTTTCTCCAAACGTTCTTTAAGCTCTGTGGCAGCCTTAACGGTAAAGGTTGAGATAAAGAGTTGAGAAATTTCCACACCACGCGCTAATTGATCTAGAATGCGCTCTGCCATGACAAAGGTTTTACCAGAACCAGCCGACGCTGAGACAAGAATATTCTGACCAGAAGTATAGATGGCTTCAATTTGCTCGGCAGTTTTCTTTTGTTCCTTGCTCGAATTTGCTTCTGCTTCTTGCAGTTTTTGAATTTCTTCCTCAGTTAAAAAGGGAATGGGCTTCATCGATTCAACTCCTCTCTTATTTTTTCAAACCAAGCTTGCTTGAGTTTTTCTCCGACCAGACGTTTACCGTCAGCCAAGTCCAACTTCTCTAGGAAACGAGCTTGACCCAAGTGATAATTGGCTTCAAATCCTGTGATGGCTTGGTGTTGCTGGACGTATGGGGCAATACTTCTGCCATTTTCGGTATAAGGATTAATGGCGAACTGGCCTGCTAAAATCTTCTCAGCTGCTTTCTTGTAAAGAAGGGCATTGTAGTCTAGTAAGAGCTGGAATTCCTCATCCGTCAACTGATTAGCCTTGTTTTTATTGTAAAATTCGCCCAAATGACTGCTTTCTTTTTCTAAAAAGAGGCCTTGGTATTTCATTGACTTGCTAGCTTCTACTACTGCACCTGCCAGACTTTTAACGGCCATCAGAGATTGGACTGGTTCAGCCATTTCCAAGTACATAGCACCGAAAAAGTTCTGCTCCCCTTCTCTTTTTAAGGCAGCTAGATAGGTTGGCAACTGGGAATTGAGCCCATTAAAGAAATGAGGAAACTGGAACTGAGTCAGACTGGATTTGTAGTCTACCACTCCTATCGCCCCATCAGCTTTCAAACGGTCAATGCGGTCAACTTTACCTCGTACAAAGACACTGCGACCATTGTCCAATTGAATAAAGGCTTGCTCTTTCCCACCGAAATTCGCTTCCTCTTTGATGGTTTCGATGGCTGGATTGTGTCGGAGAATGTGGCCAGTCGTGCGAGCTACATCAAGCAGAACTTCCTTGGTAAACTGGGCTTCCAAACTTTCTTGATAAATGGCTTCAAATTCGCGTTCTTGACTGGTTTCTTGAATAGCTTGTTCTAGACGATGGTCAAAGGAATCTTCGTCAGGCAACTGCAAGGCGCGTTCAAAGATACGGTGCAAGAAATTTCCGTGACTGCGGGCATCAGGACGTAGACGTAATTCCTCCTGCAAGCCTAACACGTAGCGGAGGAAATAACTGTATTGGTTTCGGTAAAACTCCGTCAAACCAGACGTAGACAGGTAAAATTCCTTGTCAGCTGGATAGAGAGCTTGTAAGGTATCATTGGTCAACTGCTTGCTGCTTGGACTGGTTGGGAGGGCTGGATTTTCCAGACCTTGCTGTTCTAGTCTTTTACCCATCACACGCGCCAGAACCTTGACAAAGGTCAAATCTTGCTCAGTATCACTCATCTCGCCCTGCTGGTGATAGGCAACCAGGCTAGACAAAAGACTGTGATAGGACCCCATATCTTCCTTAGACAGCCCTTTGTGATTCATCCTCTTCTCTTTTCGACTAAATCCAAAATGGACCAACTCTTGAAGATAAGCTGATTCCTTGCTTTCACTTTCGTTAAAAAGGCTTGGAGCTGACAAAACTAATTGCTTACGGGCAGAATTGACCAAAGAAAGCATAGTATAGCGATTTTTCTTGAGGTTTTCACTGCTGGCAATCAGCAATTGAACGCCTTCTTCGGTCGCTTGGTTTAAGCTTTGTCTTTCTTCATCTGTCAAAAGGCTAGTATTTTGCGCAATTTTTGGTAAATTGTCCTGAGTCAGCCCAATGGCATAGACAAAGTCAGCAGTCAGTGGTGCAATCAAATCGTAACTCTGCACCAGAACGGTGTCCACTGTCGCTGGAATGGTACGGTATTGAGATAGGCTCATTCCAGAATGGAGCAAGGCTAGGAAGTCCTCTAGACTAACTTGTGAACCAGCAAAAACAGTCGCAAATTGCTCTAAAACATGACAGAATTCCTTCCAAACTTCGGCCTGTCTTTCCTGTTCTACAGCTTCCATAGTGGCTGTCAAATCTTGTAACTGCTTGGTCACAGCTCCTTCTTTTAGAAAAGAGTTCCACTTTTGCAAGAGATTTTCAGACTTTTGTTTTCGGCTAGCAAAAAGAGTTTCAAGAGGTGTTAAAATACGCAGGCGAAGGGCATTCAAACGCTCAAGATTAAATTTCCCATGGTGGGATTTGGTAAAGGTTTGCTGAAAGGCTGGCAAGCCATTGATACCAAGATAGCGGATATATTGCTCAAATGCGTCAGTATCAGCCTGACTAAGGTCGGTATAGAGACCTGTCCTGAGAAGGTTAATCAAATCCTCCTGACGGAAACGATAGCGTTTTAAAGCTAAAATAGACTCGACAAACTGTGTCAAGGGGTGGTGCGCCATGGATTCGCTTCTACCAAGATAGAAAGGAATCTGATACTGGTCAAAAATCGTTTTTAGAGATAATTGATAAGAAACTACATCCCCCAAGAGAATACGAAAATGCTTGTAGCTCAGGTCTGAGTTCTCATGCAATTTCTGACGAATACTACGGGCTACCAACTCCAACTCTTCTTTTTGCGTCAAGCAAGACCAGATTTGTAAGTTTTCACGGTCCTTATCATCTACATCCAATGTGAGTTCTGAAAAATCATAAGAAGACTCTAGCAAACGAGAGGCTTTGTCAAAACTATCCATCTTCTCATGAGTTTGAGAACAGTCCAGAGCAGGTGTTTGGTATTTAGAGGCTAGATGATGGAGAAAGTCTACACTGGCTTGGTAGAGATTGCCCTCGCTAAAAGGACTAGTATAAGCTTTCTTACTAGCGTAAGCCCCAATGACAATCTCAACACCCTTGCCATGAAGTAAGTCCACAATCCGCTCTTCCTCAGCAGAAAAACGGGTAAATCCATCAATAACCAAGGCGATTTGAGTAAAATCACTACTAACTTTGTCATTCTCAATAGCTTCAATCAAATGGGACAACTGACTTCCCTGAGCTAACTGCCCTTGATTGAGGTAGGCCGTTACTTTCTCAAGAATCAAGAGTAAATCGGCCCTCTTGTCCTCATCCGTCAAACTCTCCAAGTCCAAAAAACTCATCTGAGCCTTGGTCATCTCGTGGTAAAGCTCAATCAACTGCTGGATGAATTGAGGATCCTGCTTAATCGCACCATAAACACGTAAGTCCTTGGGGTCAAGTTCGGCAAGACATTTATAAAAGGCCATCCCAAGACCAATATCATCAAGACTGGTCTTGGCAGGCAAATCATTCAAAATCAGGTAACGAGCCATTTGAGTAAAGCGCGTGACGGTAATCGCAAAAGAAGCCTGCTGAGGTAAACATTCCACCACGGCGCGTTCCTTTTCAAAAGAAAGAGAGTTGGGAGCGATGTAGAAGACCCGCTTGCCAGCAGCAACTAGCTTTTCTGCCTCTCTAGTTAGAATTTCTGTCAAAGAAGTCCGAATATCAGTATAAAGTAATTTCATCTCTGCCTCGTTGGAATTTTTCATTATCTTTTATTATACCATGATTAGCCAGCCAAGTCTGAAAATAATCAGTTCTTGCTCATCTGTTGAAAAGAAAATGCCGGAAAGTTCCGACATTGTTTTAGTAAGCTAACTTCCTGAAAATAGGAGTAAGCACACATCCCAGAAGGCAGTGATATTGATGAGAATATGAACTAGTATTGGATAGTAGAGATTTTTAGTCATGCGATACAATAGAGCCAAAATAAGACCTCCGCTGGCATAAATGAAAAAAGCAAGAGGAGTTAAAGCAAAATTGATATGAATATAACCGAAAATAATAGCAGAAAGCAAAACATCTCCGTACCAAGGCGAGTTTTTGAAAAAGGTTATCATAAGCACACCGCGATAAATCAATTCCTCAGCAATAGGGCCGATGAAGAAAGCTATGAGCAAGAAATAGGGTAATTCCTGTCTCCCTATCATTTCTATCGTTTCATTCAAAGAGATTTGATTTGAAGACGAGGGTATGAAATAAGACAAGAGGAAGTCCGACATATACGAAATGATGTAGCCCAGTAAAAGGTAGATAAAGTACCTCAGCTGCCACTTGAAATGAAAAGTTTGCTTTCCTGCAAAAACTAGTAGATAGATGACCGCTAATAAAAGAACTCCACTCTCCATCAAAAGCAGAATCTGAAAAAATTCATGACTTGCTGGTAGATAGGGCTTTGCGAGGTGATTGAAAACTCTCCAAAACCAAGTTGATTTGTAAAAAATTAAGGACAATGCTAGTAAAATTTGAATAGCTCGTTTTTTCATCTTAAATTCTCTGCTTTCTCCCCTTGTTTCTTCATATTCCTAATAAATTTTACTTAAAATCTCGCGGCACTTCCTTTGCAAAGATGGTTACCTCCTCCAATATATCCTAAATCATAGGTTCCTCTGGGACAAAATCCATGAATCGGCATAATTAATACTGGTTCCATTTGCCAAGCATAATAACCATTAGGTTCTTTACCATAGGGATCTGCTCCACCTTGTATCAGCTCTAATTCTTCATTTGTTAGATTTATATTTTTTGTCATTAAAATCATGATATATTTCCTCCGTTATTGTTTAGATTAGTTGAGTAATCTGATACTCATACCTACTTACAAAAAAACTATTTTAAGCTAGTTTTTTTATGCTTGTCTAGTTGCAACATTGACAAGTTTAGTATAGCATATCTTTTCCAAATATCCTCTTCAAATCATAAATTGACATCAAAACATCCTGAACTGTAAAATCAATTAGTCCCTACCCTTTTACCATTATCTTCTCCAAAATATGCTATAATAATACCAAAAGATAAAGAAGGAAGTCTTATGATTAAACTACTAGCCTTGGATATGGACGGAACCCTCCTCAATGAAGCCAAGGAAATCCCACAAGCTCACATTACTGCTATTCACCAAGCCATTGAAAAAGGTGTCAAACTAGTTCTCTGTACGGGTCGCCCGCTTTTCGGTGTCCTCCCCTACTATAAAAAATTGGGGCTTGACCTCCAGAATGAGTATGTGATTGTTAACAACGGTTGCTCAACCCACCAGACTAGCGATTGGAGTTTGGTTGACTGGCAAGAACTGAGTCCAGCTGACATCGAATACCTCTATGATCTAGCTGAAAAAAGTGAGGTTCAGTTGACTCTTTTTGATGAGGAGCATTATTTTGTCCTCGGTGGCAAGCCCAATCAAGTCATCCAAAATGATGCCAAGCTAGTCTTTTCAGACCTGACTGAAATTTCTCTTGAGGAAGCGATCAGTGGCAAATATCGCATGTTTCAAGGTATGTTTTTGGGGACAAAAGAGCAAACAGATGATTTTGAAGAGCGTTTTGCTACAGAACTCTGTCAACGATTCAGTGGCGTTCGTTCGCAGCCTGTCATTTATGAAGCCATGCCACTTGGAACGACAAAGGCTACTGCTCTTTCTCGACTGGCAGAGATTCTGAAGATTGATTCCTCAGAAATCATGGCTATGGGCGATGCCAATAACGATATTGAAATGCTCCAGTTTGCAGGGCTTGGTATCGCAATGGGAAATGCCAGCGATTATGTCAAATCTCTTGCGGATGACCTTACAGCAAGCAACGAAGAAGACGGCGTTGCGCGTGCCATTGAGAAATATATTCTATAATTAAGAAGCCCAGTTCGTGTCAACTGGGTTTTGATATTTAAGAATTCCTAAAACTTTAGAAACTCTTTAGAAATCCTTGAGCTTTCTTTGATTTCTATGCTGTATACTAAAGTTATCAAAATAAATCAAAAGGAGAGAATCATGAAAACAGTACTTGATATTCATGGATTGTCCAAAAACTTTGCCAAACAAGCTATTCTTCAGGATCTTCATCTAACGATAAGAGAGGGAGATATTTATGGACTTATAGGAAAGAATGGAGCTGGGAAGACCACCTTAATAAAAATCATTACGCAACTACTCTTTGCCGATAAAGGAACTGTTTCCCTCTTCTCCAGCAAAACGGAAAATGAGTGGAGCAAGTCTCTATCTCGAGTAGGTTCAGTGATCGAATCACCTGTAGCTCATAATCACTTAACAGCCTATCAAAACCTGAAATATTACTGCATGATTCGTCATATTCCAAATGCTGATCAAGTCATTCGAGAAACCCTGGACTATGTAGGTTTGGCAGATACAGGTAAGAAAGTCTTTCGTGATTTCTCGCTAGGAATGAAACAAAGACTTGGTATCGCCATTGCCCTCCTATCTAAACCAGACTTCCTGATCTTAGATGAACCTATCAATGGTCTCGACCCAATCGGTATCAAAGAATTTCGACTCATGATTCAACGCCTCAATCAAGAAAAAGGAATCACCATTCTCATCTCTAGCCATATCTTGTCAGAACTCTATCTCGTAGCAAATCGCTTTGGTATTTTAGATCAAGGCAAGATTATCCGTGAAATCAGCAAAGCTGAATTTGAGACACTAAGTGAGGATTATATTGTCCTTAAGACAGCTGACCAAGAGAAAGCTTGTCAAGTATTAAAAGAACAAATCCAGCTCCAGTTCAAGGTTGTTAATCCAGAAAATGAAATTCACATCTTTGGTCAGGAACAAGATGTCAAACAGATTCTTAAGGAATTAACCTTGGCAGATGTCGCCATTGACGAGATTTACTATGCCCGTCAAAACCTAGAAGAATACTTCACTCAATTGGTCCAATAGGAGGAAAATCATGATACATACCATTCAAGCAGACTTTTACCGTCTTTTCCGCTCCAAAGGATTCTGGATTACAGAATTCATTCTCTTTGTCCTCTTGCTACTGGGTGCCACTATCGGGGCTACAGGCCATCTGATGGCAATCCAGACAGAAAAACCAGAAATTTCAACCCATGGTTGGGACGGTATTCAAGCTCTTATCAATGCGTCTAGCAATGATTCAAACCTTGTTTTTCTCTGCATTATTCTAACATGTTTAGTTCTTGGGGTCGATCTAATCGGCAAGCTTTATAAAAATAGTTTGACAGTTGGCGTTTCTCGTACAGAGTTTTTCTTCGCTAAATCCTTTGTACTAGCAAGCATCGCTCTCTTGCAACTCATCGCCAGCCTTGTGATTGCTTTTGTTCCCTCAACTCTACTGAACGGACTTGGTACGATGCCTGATGGTTTTATTGCCAATCTCCTCTTAATGATTTTCCTTCAATTTCTATGCCTACTCGCTTGGCTTTCGATTATTTCCTTTATTCTCTACCTGACTCATTCTTATCTTGCCGTATTTATTGGTTATCTGATTAGCTCTATCATCCTTTCTATGCCAATGATCATTTTTCCAAATATCAAATTTTTACCATATTTGTCCTTGCATTTTTCCTATGCTATGACTGCTAATAGTGAATCCATTTTCTATACCCTTATAGTTACCTTAGCTGTTATTGTAATCTTTAATCTAAGTGGACTGGCAGTTTTCAAAAAGAAAAGTCTATAAAAAAGACCTCCTCTAGCCTACAGAGGAGGTTTCTTTCGTTAAAAGTAAATGAAAACCGATAACCACTGCCCATCTGTGCTTAGTTTCATTTCTGCACCAAGAAGATGGCATAATTCCTCAGTGATATAAAGGCCTAAACCAGAGGATTCTTCCGTGTCTGATAGATTTTCAGAATAAAAACGGTTGCTGAGATTTTCTATTCTTTTGATGGGCTGTTTAACAAGGTTTGCAATCTCTAAGACAAGCTGTTCCTTTTCCTTTCGCAAAGATAGCCGCGCTTCTTCCTTACCATGCTTGAGGATATTTCCAAGCAAATTTTGTAAAATTCGATCCAGTAAGTCCTCATCAGTTCTCATTTTTAAACCAGCTTCAACTTTAAAATCAAGCGTGATATTTGTCGCCTGAAAAACATCATAAAAAGCAAGAGTCTTCTTGGTAATAAAAGCTGAAAGATCAACTTCTTCCAGTTTCGGTTTGACAGCTCCTTCCATCAAACGACGATATTCTAGGAGAGCCTCCAAACGTTTGGAAACTAAATCAAGATGCTGGGCGATTTTTTGTAATGTTTCTCCTTTGTCTTCAGGAGACTTCATCAATTGTTGGGTGTAGCCTGAAGCGATAGTCAAAGGTGTCCGAATATCATGGGCGATATTGCTGATGGCCATATCCAGAGTCTGCTTTTCCCTTTTCATCACCAATCGAGATTGTTCCACTTCCTGAAATAGATTCTCAATCTGCTGGTAGAGATGTAAAAAATGTTTGGAAAAAATACTAACCCCTACTCTTTTCATACTACCCGTGAGAATCTTGTCTTCAATCTGTTGACTCAAGTTTTTAAGTGCTAGATGGTAGCGAATTAATAGAATCGATAAAATAATTAGGAGTATCAGTAGAACAAAGATTATCATGTAGGTCATTGCTTGTCTCCTTTTAATCTTACCCCAACTCCCCAGATGGTTTCAATATATTCTTGATTTGGGTCAAGCTGGTTTAATTTTTTACGAAGATTACTCAAATGCGTATTGAGGGTATTATCTCCAGGTAGGTAGCTATCCTCCCAGACCAATTCATAAAGTTCTTCCTTGGTGAAAATTTTCTTAGGGTGTTTAAGGAGAGTTTGGAGAATCAAGCATTCTTTCTTGGCAAGGCGAATCGTTTCCTGGCTATTTTTGATTTCAAAACTTTCTGCATCAAACTGGATATTTTTTAAGTTTTGTGGCAGATTTTCAGTTTTTCCTATTTCCATAGGCTGTTTTTCTACGCTTTGACGTAATTGAACAGTAACTCTGGCAAAGACTTCGTCCAAATCAAAAGGTTTCACTATGTAATCATTGGCACCGTCTAAAAGGTATTGACTGATTAACTTCTTATCGCTCAAAGCTGTTAGCATAATGACTGGAATTTGACTTTGTTCCCTGATGGCTTTTAAAACCTGATCCCCATTTTTCCCAGGAAGCATGATATCTAGCAAAACGAGGTCAATCCCACTTTGGTCAAAACGCATGATTCCTTCTGTACCAGAAAAGGCTTGAATCACCTCATGCTCCTCAGTAAGAAGTGTTCGTAAAATCTCTTGAATGTCACTATTGTCTTCAATAACCAGTATCCTAGCCATAAATACCAACCTTTCTGCAACTATTATAGCATGTTTTATTGATAAAGCTTAAACAGAAAAGCTCCTCGCATCAAAGCGCGAGAAAGCCTTAGAGGATTAAAATATAAAATCCATTTACTAGATAACATTGTATCCTTATAGTTGCTAGTGAAAACGAGTCTAGCAGAATGAATCTCTCATCTCTCCCCTACTAGTCCGTAATGCGTTGATACATTTCGGGTCTTCTATCTCGAAACAGGCCCCAGTTTAGGCGTTCGCTTGCTCCCTTATCTAGGTCATAAGTTGCTAACAGAACAGCTTCAGCTTGTCTTTCAGCTTGCTCTAGAATAGCTCCTGTTTCATCCGTCATAAAGGATGAACCGTAGAAGTCAAGACTGGAACTCTGTCCACCATTTTCCTCACTTGGAGTGACTTCCTCCAAGCCATAGCGATTGGCTGCAATAACTGGAACAATATTTGCTGCTGCGTGTCCTTGCATGGTACGTTGCCAATGGCCACAACTATCCGTATCTAAAATTGGCTCTGAACCGATGGCTGTAGGATAAAAGAGCAATTCAGCACCATTTAACGCAAGACAGCGCGCTGTTTCAGGGAACCATTGATCCCAACAGATTCCAATACCAATCTTAGCATAGCGAGTATCCCAGACCTTGAAACCAGTGTTGCCAGGCGTAAAATAAAACTTTTCTTGATAATAATGATCATCTGGTATGTGGGTCTTTCGATAAACGCCCAGCACTTCCCCATCAGCGTCAATAACTGCAATAGAGTTATACAAGACATTGCCATCTTTTTCATAGAAACTGATCGGTAAAACGACTTCTAGTTCCTTAGCAATCACCTTAAAATGCTGAATGGCAGCATTTTCTGTTACGGATTGGGCATGCTGGTAGTAGTCATACTGACGTTCCTGACAGAAATAGGGACGTTCAAATAACTCGGGCAAGAGGATAATTTGTGCGCCTTGTTCTGCAGCCTGACGTACTAAACGCTCTGCGGTTTGGATATTTGTTGCCACATCCTTGTCGCATTGCATCTGGATTGCTGCAACTTTTACATTTCTCATCTTTTTCTCCTATTCTGGGATTTGTTGGGTAATACAGTGGATATTGCCACCACCTAAAAGAATATCTCTGGCTGGTATTCCGACAACTTTACGGTCTGGGAAACACTTACTGAGGATATCTAAGACCACTTGGTCGTTTACATCCTGAAACTGTGGAACCAAGATAGCCTTGTTGGCGATATAAAAGTTTACGTAGGAAGCTGCTAGTCGTTCACCTGCGTATCGCTCTTCTTCTCCTTCTTCATAGATGTAGCCTGGCAAATCCTCTTTTGTCACAACTTGACGAACTGCAGGGATAGGCAATTTATGAATGGTGAAGTGACGACCTTTTGCATCTGTCTCTTGCTCTAAGAGTTCGAGATCTGCTTTTGACATGGCATATTGAGGATCACTTTCGTCGTCCGTCCAAGCCAAGACAAGTTCTGCAGGACCAACAAAGGCAGCAACATTGTCAACGTGTTCATTGGTTTCGTCCTGATAAATACCATAAGGAAGCCAGATAACTTTTTCAGCGCCAAGGCTCTTTAATAAGGTGTTTTCGATTTCCTCTTTAGTTAGGTTAGGATTGCGACCAGGACTAAGCAAGCAACTTTCAGTCACGAGAATGGTTCCTTGTCCATCGCTATGAATAGCTCCACCTTCCAATACAAAAGTTTTAGCATCATAAACAGGTATTTCCAAGGCTTCAGCAAAACGACTGGCTACTTGGTCATCATCTTCATAATCTTGATACAGACCATCATAGGTGCCTCCCCAAGCATTGAAGGCCCAATCCACGGCTAATTTCTTACCTTTATCATTGATGAGAATAGTCGGTCCTGTATCACGCGCCCAGGCATCATTGGTGGGAATGTCTAGATAAACGACCTTGTCTCCAAGATAGGATTGGGCTTCAGCTAAGTAGTCTTGCTCCACCAAAAGATAGACTCTCTCCCCTTGAGCTATGGTTTTGATAATCTGGATAAATGCTCTTTTAGCAGCTTTTCCTTGAAAGGGCCATGAACCTGGTCGAGTCGGCCATATCATGAGGGTACCATGATGAGGTTCGTACTCTGCTGGCATACGATAGCCTAATTTTTTGGGACTGTTCATCATGATAATCTCCCTTTAAAATCTTGATAGCCGAAGGCTTTGACTAAGCTGCAGTCACCCTTCTCGTCCATGAGATAAAGACTTGGTAATCCAATACCGTTAAAGGTATTATTTTTAACAAATGAGTAAATAGCCATGTCTTCAAAATAAAGTCTATCACCGATTTGAACTGGATTTTCAAAGCTATAATCACCAATCACATCGCCTGTCAGACAAGTATTGGAAGAAAGTCTATAGGTATGGGCTTTTTCCTGTGCCTCAAAGCCATTTCTCAAAGGTGGGCGATAGGGCATCTCAAGTACATCAGGCATATGGCAGGTCGCAGAGGCGTCTAAAACCAAGATTTCCATGCCGTTTTCTACAATATCCAATACTTCAGTTGCTAGATAACCCGCATTGAGCGCAATGGCTTCACCCGGCTCGATATAGACTTCAAGATTGTAAGTTTCTCGGATACGCTTGATCTCAGAAATCAGCAAATCTACATCATAGTCCTCTCTTGTAATGTGATGTCCGCCCCCCATATTGAGCCATTTGACCTCATGTAAGTACGAACCAAACTGCTCTTCTACAGCTTTCAAAGTTGTCTCTAAATCATCTGAACCTTGCTCGCAAAGGGTATGAAAATGAAGTCCGTCCACCAAATCCAGCAAATCACTCGGAATCTTGTCTAGAGTGACTCCAAAACGAGAACCAGGTGTACAAGGGTCATAGAGCGCATGGTCACCCTGTGTTGAACATTGAGGATTGAGACGTAAACCAACACTGATACCAGCCTCACGACAACGCGAACCATGCTTACGCAACTGTCTCTCAGAATTAAAAACGATATGGTCTGTTATCTCAAGTAATTCCTCCATGTCCTCATCCTTGAAAGCAGGCGCAAAGACATGGACTTCACCAGGAAATTCTTCCCTTGCCAATTTGGCTTCATAAAGACCACTGGCAGTAGTCCCAGATAGATACTGGCTAATCAAGGGATAGGTTTTGTAGAGGGAATAGGCCTTCTGGGCAAGCAAAACCTTGCAACCAGCTTCTTCTTGAACATAATGTAGGATACGGCAATTGGCTTCTAACTTGGCCAAATCAATGACATAGGCTGGTGTTGGTACTTGTTCTAGCTTCATTAGTCCACCATTTGTGGATTTTCAACCACAACCCAAGGTAAACCATACTCATTCAAAGCTTCCATGAATGGATCTGGATCTAACTCCTCAAGGTTATACACTCCAGCTTGTTTCCAAGTACCATTCATAACCAATTTTGTCCCAATCATGGCTGGAACGCCAGTCGTGTAAGAAATTGCTTGTGAACCAACTTCTGCGTAACATTCCTGATGGTCGCAGACATTGTAGATGTAGATGGTCTTTTCAACGCCGTCTTTGACACCTGTAAAGATACATCCAATATTGGTTTTACCTACAGTACGTGGGCCAAGGCTGGCTGGATCTGGTAACAAGGCTTTTAAGAATTGAATCGGTACTATTTCTTGGCCGTTGAAGTTAATGGCATCCGTACGAAGGAACCCTACATTTTCCAAACATTTCATGTGCGTTAGATAAGATTGACCAAAAGTCATAAAGAAACGAATCCGTTTGACACCTGGAATGTTTTTCGCCAATGATTCGATTTCTTCATGGTGAAGGAGATACATATCTTTTTGTCCAACTTGAGGGAAATCGTACTCACGCTTGATAGACATGGCTTCGACCTCAACCCATTTCCCATCTTCCCAGTAAGAACCTGGTGCAGAAACCTCGCGTAGATTGATTTCTGGGTTAAAGTTTGTTGCAAATGGATAACCGTGGTCACCGCCATTACAGTCTAAAATGTCGATATAATGGATTTCATCAAAATAATGTTTGAGGGCATAAGCTGAAAAGACACTGGTCACACCTGGGTCAAATCCAGAACCAAGAAGAGCGGTCAAGCCAGCTTCTTTGAATTTCTCCTGATAAGCCCATTGCCATGAGTAGTCAAAGTAAGCTGTAAAACCAAGATCCTTACAACGTTTCTCATAAATAGCACGCCATTCAGGGTCTTCTGTGTCTTCTGCTTCGTAGTTGGCTGTATCGATATAGTGAACACCTGTTGCCAAACAAGCGTCCATAATGGTTAAATCTTGATATGGTAAAGCTACGTTCAAAACAGCTTCTGGCTTGTAGCTTTCAATCAGCGCAATCACTTCTTCAACCTTATCAGCATCAAGAGCAGCTGTCTCAATCTTTGTACTTGTTTTGCCTTCTAATTTAGCCTTCAAGTCATCACATTTTGACTTGGTACGGCTAGCAATCATAATTTCTGTAAAGGTTTCGCTATCTTGACAAATCTTTGAAATAGCAACTTGGGCAACGCCCCCACATCCAATAACTAGTAAACGACTCATTTTTTTCCTTCCTCTTCTTCTAAAATGTCCTCAACATACTTGGGTAACATAAAGGCCCCTACGTGTAAGTTTGCAGTGTAATATTCCGTAAATAACTGGCGTTTTTTCCAGCCTTCCTTATCAAAATCTTTTACAGGGTGGTATTTTTTCGATGCAAATCCAAACAACCAATAGCCAGCTGGGCTAGTTGGAATATGGGCTTGATAGACCCGACTGATTGGAAAGGCTTGATTGACCTTGCGGTGCATACTTCGGCAAGCTGACTCATCCTCGTCAAAGAAGGGACTCCCATGCTGGTAAATCATGATGCCGTCTTCTTTCAAGGCTCTGTAACTATTACCGTAAAATTCCTTGGTAAAGAGCCCTTCCGTATGTCCAAATGGATCTGTCGCATCGTTGATGATAATATCATAATCATCTTCGCAGTTTCGCAAAAAGCGTAGCCCATTTTGGTAGTAAATGGTAACACGAGGATCATCTAGTCCCGCAGCAAAGTCTGGGAAATACTCACGGCAAACCTCGACCAACATCTCATCTGGTTCCACAATATCGATTTGTTCCAATTCTGGATACAGTGTCAAAACTTGGGCGACACCGCCGTCGCCACCTCCTATTACCAAGACTTTCTTGGGATTTGGGTGGACAGCCATGGGAACGTGGACCGTCATTTCATTGTAAACAAAATCATCTGCATCTGAGAACAAGACGTGCCCATTTAAGATTAATATTTTCCCAAAAGCTGGTGTGTCCAAGACTTCGATATCTTGCCATTCACTTTTACCAGCATAGAGTTGCTTGGCGGTTCTCAGGGACAATTTCACATCTGGAGTATGAACTTCAGAAAACCATAAATCCATCTAGTTCTCCTTTCTCTTAATGACGTTGATGCGATTGACCTCAGGATCTTCCGTCCCTTGGAGAGAGCAACCACGTTCCTTGGCAAATTGGATATAGTCTACAATTTCTCGTGTAATGCGTTCTCCAGGAGCCAAGATAGGGATTCCTGGAGGATAGCACATGACAAATTCCCCACATACTTGTCCAACAGACTCATTTAAGGTTAAACTTCTTCTCTCTGAATAGAAGGCTTCTTGTGGAGACAGCACCAACTCAGGCTGAATATATTCTCCAGCTATTAAGTCTTTTCCATCTCTCGAGTAAAGTCTCTTGATATCCGCCAAAGCACCGACCAGACGCTCGATGTCTTGGATACGGTCGCCAATGGAAATATAGGCCAAGATATTGCCAATATCCCCAAACTCAATCTGAATGTCGTATTCGTCTCGTAGGAGGTCATAAACCTCGATACCTGTTAAGCCAATACCCTGAGTGTAAACAGACAACTTGGTCACGTCAAAATCACAGACCGACACATCGTCTATTAACTCTTTTGAGTAGGCATAATAACCACCAATAGCATTGATTTCACGGCGAGCATACTCTGATAATTCAATGAATTTTTCAAAAGACTCTTTACCACGAAGGGCCAAGTTGCGACGTGAAATATCCAAACTAGCCATCAACAAGTAAGAGGCAGATGTTGACTGGGTAAGATTGATAATCTGACGAACGTACTCAGGATTCATCTGCTCCCCTATTAAAAGAAGCGAACTTTGGGTCAAACTCCCACCAGACTTATGCATAGAGACCGCCGCCATATCAGCACCTGCATCCATAGCAGAAATTGGAAGTTTATCTGTAAAATGCAAATGCGCTCCGTGGGCTTCATCTACCAAAACCATCATGCCAGCTTCATGAGCCATTTCTGTCAACCCCTTTAGGTCTGAACAGATTCCGTAGTAAGTAGGATTGTTAATCAAAATGGCCTTGGCATCGGGATGGTCCTTTATGGCCTGGGCTACACGGTCATTTTCAAGACCTAAAGCGATGCCGATTTTAGGATCCACACTCATTTCGATATAGATAGGAATGGCACCGCATAGAACCAGCGCATTGATAGCAGATTTATGGACATTTCGTGGCAGAATAATCTTATCTCCAGCTTTACAAGTCGAAAGAATCATGGTTTGAACAGATGAGGTTGTTCCACCAATCATGAGAAAGGCATGGCTAGCTCCAAAAGCTTCCGCAGCCAGCTCCTCTGCATCCCGAATAATCGAAATGGGGTGCCCTAGATTATCCAAGGGTTTCATCGAATTAACATCAATGCCAACACATTTTTCCCCTAACAGTTCGACAAGTTCTGGATTTCCCCTTCCTCGTTTGTGACCTGGAACATCAAAGGGAACAATCCTTTTCTTGCGTAACTTGACCAAGGCCTCATAAATTGGGGCTTGATTTTGATCTAACTTCTTCAAGACATACTCCTTTACCGTATTTTTAGCACCCCAAGAATATAAAGGCGACTAAAGGTTGACTCATGAAAAAAGAGCAGGTTTTCACCTGCTCTGCAATCTTCTGACGTTTTTATGTTTGTTTCTTTTGAGTATGTCTGTTCCTGATGTTTCCTAACTCTCTAGTAGCAAATATTACGTACTTTATTGATCGTTTCACAAGATGACGTGTGCTTTCACCACACTAAAAATTTATGAATTTGGATAAAAATCCTAACATCAACTTATAAAAGTAGGCTTTTAACCCTATCAATAATGTGGCTTTTCAACCACGCTTCGGCATTCAACCCTGCCTGTCCGTAGGCATTTTTTACTCGGGTTTATATTTGCTAGAAAACATCATCTCATTTTCTAAGCTTTATTACTATAACATGTTTTTAAGAACTTGTAAAGCATTTTTTGATAAAAAATAAAAATATGTTCGTAAACTCTTTGGTTTATGTAAAAAATATCAATAAATCTTTTCTTGTAAACGATTATAAAGTGAACAAAATGTTTATCGTATTTAATTTTAAATTTTTTATGCTATTCTATACTCTTTACCTTCGGTGTTTGATCTATCAGAAAAAATGCTGAAATTTCTACATCATTAGAATCGTGCAACTTTTTTCAGATACTGTTAAAAGATTGATTTCTCTATATTTTTCCTTTATACTGGATAAAAAGGAGAATAGTATGTCAGAAACAAATCACGAAATTGATTCAAATTTTGCAGGTCGTTTAAATATCCTGCGTGCGGGTGTTCTTGGTGCTAACGATGGGATTATTTCCATTGCTGGTGTGGTTATCGGGGTTGCCAGTGCCACGAGCAATATCTGGATTATCTTTTTATCAGGTTTTGCGGCTATCTTAGCTGGTGCCTTTTCAATGGCTGGTGGAGAATATGTGTCCGTTTCAACTCAAAAAGATACCGAGGAAGCAGCCGTTGCGCGTGAGCAAGTCTTGCTAGACCAAGATATGGAACTAGCCAAAAAGTCCCTCTATGCTGCCTATATTCAAAATGGCGAGTGTGAAACATCAGCCCAACTTCTCACCAACAAAGCCTTTTTAAATAATCCGCTTAAGGCTTTGGTAGAGGAAAAATATGGGATTGAGTATGAAGAGTTTACCAATCCTTGGCATGCTGCTATCTCTAGCTTTATTTCTTTTTTCCTTGGAAGTTTGCCTCCAATGCTGTCAATTACCATTTTCCCAAGTGAATACCGCATCCCTGCTACTGTCTTGATTGTAGGACTCTCACTCTTGGTGACTGGCTACACAAGTGCTAGACTTGGAAAAGCTCCAACCAAAACTGCTATGATTCGGAACCTTGCTATTGGTCTCTTGACCATGGGAGTTACCTTCCTGCTCGGACAACTTTTCAGCATTTAGAATACAAGAAATACCTCGATTTTGAAGTCGAGGTATCTTTTTTACATTTGCACAATTTTACGATAACTTCTAGAAGTAATCATGAAAATCAACACATAGGCGATGAGGAAGATAGCGCAGATAGACAAGGTTACAGTCAACATCATATTCGTATCTATTACACCAATTACTTTTAAAATCAGACTAAGCATATGGTAGGCAAAGGCTAGATGTATGAAGGCAAAGAGCAAAGGAAGGAAGAAAACAGTTAAAACCTGTTTGTTAATGGTTTGCTTGATTTGCTTTTGATCTAAACCAACTTTCTGCAAGATAATAAAGCGCTCACGGTCTTCATATCCTTCAGAAATTTGTTTGTAATAGATGACCAGAACGGTTCCGACCATAAAGATAATGGATAGGAAAATACCGATAAAGAAGACACCACCAAAGAGGGCACTCATCTGAGCACTGGCATCTGCTAGATTGCTACCATACACATAACTACCTTCAGTGTTTAATTGAGCATTAAACTGATTGAGGTAGTTTTCATATTCTTCAGCGACCTTGAGTTGTTCTTCTTCACTGATATTTACATTCATACCACCGTAAAACTGATTATAGATAGCCGAATCTGGGAATTGATCCAAAAAGGCTTGTAAATTAGGTACAACAAGGTAATTGTAATCAGAAGTCAAAATATTAAACTGATTTGGGACATGGTTCACAATGAAATCTTTAGTAAATTCTTCTTTTACAGAAAATTGATGATCATTTAGAGTTAGAGCTTTCTGTTCTTTAACTCCCTCATTCTTTGCAAAGAGTCCGACCTCATTTCCTGAAAGAGACAGTTTTTGACCAGTCATATTTTCATAATCTTTTTGGTCAAATACCATGAAAACTGTTGTAGGTTGAACACGATTTTGTCCTTTTTCAAAAATAGTTAACTTGGTTCCTTCTTGATTTGAAACACCAAAGTAAGTATAACGAAGCACTTCTTTCTCTTTAATCTTATAACCTTTGTCACTTGCAAACTGGCTCAAGAGTTTGTCCAAATCTTCTTTTTCAACATTTTTCCCTGAAACCCCAAAATCATGAGGATTTAGAACTTTTTTAAAGCTTTCTGAGGCATTGAAAATACTAGTCGCTGCAGACATGGTTACCAAGACCATTGTTGACAAAATAGCGATAGTTGCTAGTCCAACCGCATTTTTCTTCATACGGAAAATCAAATTAGACACTGAGATAAGGTTATTTGGCTGGTAATAGTATTTTTTGTTTTTCTTTAAGATTTGTAGGAAGACTGTAATCCCTGCATTAAACAAGAGATAGGTACCAATTATAACCAGCAAAACAGCTAAGAAGAAGGTTGTTAGAGCTGTAAGGGGATCTTTTACAGTAAGGGAAAGATAATATCCAATCCCTAAACTAATGGAGCCAAGAATGGTTTGAAGAGGTAGAAAACGACCTTTTTTCTCCCCACTAGCTTTTTCACGAGAGAGCTGGAGGGCATTCATGCGGGCGATTCGAAGGGCATTCAGGAACATGAGCCCTAGAAAAATCAAGCCAAAGACAACAAGTACTGTAATGACAACTTTCATCTGGAAGGTAGAAACCAGTTCAACCTTCAATTTCATTAGTTTGAGTAAGAAGGCGAAAATTAACTTGTCAAACAAGGCTCCAATACCGATTCCTGCTCCAACAGTTAGAATTCCAAATAGCACCAACTCCTTAAAGGTCATACTGATCAGATGACGTTTCTCCAAACCCAACATGCCATAAATTCCCAGTTCCTTGGAACGGTTTTTCATAACAAAACTATTGGCATAGAGGACGATAATGGCTGACGCAAGGGTGACGACAAACATACCAAATCCAAGTGTAGCCTGAATGGTTGTACCTCCACGAATTTCCGCAATCTTTGGATTGAAAGTTAGAGAGTAAAAGAGATAGGTGACAGTGACTGCCAAGAGAACAGCCAGCGCAAAAGGATAGTAGAGTTTGCGGTTTTTAATCAAATTCGATACCGCTAACTTATTGGTTAATCGAAACATACTAATTCACCTCGCTTGCCATGACAGTCAAGGTATCAGAGATTTCTTGGAACATCTGACGCTCTGTCTTCTCTCCACGGTAGATTTGGTTGTAAAGAATGCCGTCTTTGATAAAGAGTACACGCTTAGCTCTGCTAGCTGCTGCCGTTGAGTGGGTTACCATGAGAATGGTTTGGCCGCGCTCATTGATTTCATCAAAGACATCAAGTAAGGCTGCAGAGGACTTGGAGTCAAGAGCTCCTGTTGGCTCATCCGCAAGGAGAATTTCAGGTTCTGTGATGATGGCGCGGGCTACTGCTACACGCTGTTTCTGACCACCAGAAATCTCGTAAGGGTACTTCTCTTGTAATTGGTTGATGCCTAGATTCTCAGCTGTCACCACCAATTTCTTCATCATTTCCGTAATGGGTCTTCTTGACAAGACAAGGGGAAGCAAGATATTGTCCTTAACAGACAGAGTATCTAGCAAGTTAAAGTCTTGGAAGACAAATCCCAATTTTTCACGACGGAAGCTAGAAGCCTGTGAATTTTTAATGGTTGCGGTGTCAGTTCCATTCAAGTAAACCTGCCCACGACTTGGTTTATCCAGCATAGCTAGGATATTGAGAAGAGTGGATTTACCAGAACCAGACTCACCCATGATAGCAACGTAGTCGCCCTTTTCTACGGTAAAGTGAATATCCTTGAGGGCTTCTACTTGGTTGCCCTGAAAACGAGTTTTATAAATTTTTTGAACGTGTTTTACATCTAAAAGTGTCATGAGAATCTCCTTTCTTAATATCCCATCAAATGAAATGTCGCTTGCATCATAGCGCATCCCAACTGAACGCGCTCGATATCTTTGTGGCTTGGTTTTCTTTTTTTCTTCTGTAAGATTTGTTTCATGATGTTACTCCTTTGTTCTTTATGAGTCTAGTTTACATCAAAAAAAGACCGCTTGCCATAACCTAACCTTACAAAAGAGACTTTAATCTTACATTTTTGTAAGATTGGGGGAAATGTAGGCAAAATTACTTAGAAAATGATTTGATTTCCTATTTTTAAAATTGTAAAATAAAAGTGTGAAATGGCTTACTTTGGAAAGGAGGAAGCGGAAACTAACATTTGAGTAAGCTTACCTAGATAACATACCATTAAATTTAACACTTGCAAGTCGTTCAACCTATAAGGAAAGAAGGTGCGCCTTAATGAAACACAAAGAACATATACTCATCGGACTTCTCTATCTGCTCTCTCCATTCATCGGTCAGCTCTTAGTTGAAAAAACATACTTTATCGGTACAGAATTTACAGCTACTGCTTATGCTATTTGCTGGCTATCAGTTGTTATCAGCATCCATCATTTATCAAAAACAGTTTTCTCTCAGCAACAAAACAAAGATTAAAAAACTGAGTTTAAAATAATGCTTTTAATTTGGAGAAGAAGCTGGAAAAATATTATTAAAAGTAAAAAAGCTTTAAATCAAGCAGTTTAGACTATTGATTTAAAGCTTTTTGCTTATTCCAAATCTTCTGTAGAACCTCACCAAAACCATCCTTCATTATCGTCAATGGCTTGGGCTTCTTTGCGTTTTCGTGGGCCTGTTCCGTACATTTCTGCTTCGATTTCTTCCTTGGTAGGCATGACAGAAGCTAGGATGATATAGATAATCACGCCAAGTCCAAAGTTTGCAACTGTAAAAATAGCAAATAGAAAACGAACAAGGGTAACATCAAAGTTCCACTTGTCTGAAAGACCTGCAAGAACTCCTGAAATCATGCGATTTCGTCTCATTTTATAAAATTTACTGTTCATGTTATTTCCTCTTTCTGCTAGGTTAGACATAGTATATCACGGGTAGGCTCGGCTTTCATCAGTCCTCAGGCTGATTTACTAGTAGCAACTTGCCTAGACAAATTCCACAGCGATAGCGTTTGGTATCAATCCTACGCTTACGCTGATACCTTTGCTGGCAGGATTGACAACGATAAAGCTTGATTGGCTTGGAGTTGCTATTTGGCAAGGTTGGCACAAAACGTAATCCATCCACTGCTTTCAACAGTTCCTTAAAATCCCGATCCTTGTGTTGATAGCCCTTCCCTTGAAAATAGAGGTGATAATGACAGAGTTCATGTCGGACAATTTTCCTAAAAACATCCAGACCCAGTTCCTGATAAACCTTGGGATTAAAATCCAAATGCCCATCTTTTGGGAAAAATCGCCCACCTGTCGAACGTAGACGCCTATTCCACTGGGCATGATGGATAAAAGGTCTGCTGAAGTCTTCTAGTGAAACCTGCTTAACGTAATCAGTCAGTTTCATTTGGAGCGAGTAGCGACAGATTGACTTTTTCACGTTCAGTATCAATTTTCTTAACCCAAACCGTTACCAAATCACCGACTGACACCACTTGGCTTGGGTGTTTGATAAATTTGCGACTCATATGGGAAATATGAATCAGACCGTCTTCGTGAATTCCAATGTCAACGAAGGCACCGAAGTCAACGACGTTACGCACTACACCTTCTAGCTTCTGACCTACCACTAGGTCTTTGATATCTAGGACATCTTGGCGAAGCACAGGTGCGTCAAAGGAATCACGGAAATCTCGACCTGGTTTGAGAAGATCTGCAATGATATCTTTAAGAGTTTCTGGACCAAGCTCTAGCTCTTGCGCCATTTCCTTGACAGAAAGGGACTTAAGCTTATTTTGTGCTTCTTCATTTAAGTCCTTGATATCCAAGCGTTTGAAGAGCTCTTTAACTGCAGCATAGTTTTCTGGGTGAACTCCTGTATTATCAAGGATATTGCTACTTTCAGGGATACGAAGGAAACCAGCTGCCTGTTCAAAGGCCTTGGCCCCCAGACGAGGAACTTTCTTGATTTGGGCGCGTGAAGTGATTTTTCCTTCTTCCTCACGGTACTTGACGATATTTTCAGAAATGGTTTTATTGAGTCCAGCGACATGGGAAAGAAGAGCTGGGCTGGCTGTATTGACATTGACACCGACTTGGTTCACCACAGTATCCACGACAAAATCCAGACTTTCAGACAGTTTCTTCTGGCTGACATCATGCTGGTACTGGCCGACACCGATTGACTTAGGATCGATTTTGACCAATTCAGCAAGGGGATCTTGCAAACGACGGGCGATAGATACAGCAGAGCGTTTTTCAACGGTCAAGTCTGGAAACTCCTGACGAGCAAGTTCACTGGCAGAATAGACAGAAGCACCACTTTCATTTACGATGACATAACTAACCTCAGGAAAATCTTTCAGAACTTCCGCCACAAAGGCTTCACTTTCACGACTAGCAGTACCATTTCCGATGGCAATAATTTCCACGCTATATTGACCAATCAAGTCTGCCAGATTTTTCTTAGCTTCTTCGATTTGACGAGCTGATGCTGGTTTAACAGGATAAATGACCTGAGTTGTCAGCATTTTTCCTGTTGCATCTATGACAGCTAGCTTGGCACCTGTACGAAAGGCTGGGTCAAATCCAAGAACCACGCGCCCTTTCAGTGGAGCAACCAAAAGGAGATTGCGTAGGTTGTCAGAAAAGAGTTGGATAGCTCCTTCTTCTGCCTTTTCAGTCAATTCTGTCCGAATACGTCGTTCGATAGCAGGCAAAACTTTTTTCTTAACGGATTGTTGAACAACTTCATCAATATAAGCATTTTTCACCTTGAAACGAGTAGCAAAGAAGGCAAGAATACGGTCCGTTGCATGTTCAAAACCGACCTTCAAGACACCTAGCTTCTCCCCACGATTGAGGGCCAAGGTACGATAACCTTGCATAGTTCCAACTGTCTCTGAAAAATCATAATAAATCTGAAAAACCTGCTTTTCATCAAGACTTTCATCCTTGACTTGAGAAGTGAGTTTAGAGTGTCTCAGCACTTCCTGATAAGTCATGGAACGCAAGGTCACATCTTCCGATAAGGCTTCGACCAAGATATCAACTGCACCAGCCAAGGCCTCTTTACCAGTCGCAAATCCTTCACAGACAAACTTTTCAGCCTCTTTTTCTAAATCAGCTACATTCTGCAAAATCAAGCGAGCAAGTGGGAAGAGTCCGGCTTCACGGGCAATAGTCGCCTTGGTTCGACGTTTTTCCTTGTATGGAAGATAGAGTTCTTCTATGTCTGCTAATTTTTCGGCAGCTAAGATAGCTTCTTCCAATTCCTTAGTCAACTTGCCTTGTTCTTGAATCTTAGCTAAAACAGCTTCCTTACGGTCGTTGAGATTTGTCAGACTTTTATCCAAGTCGATAATGGCCTTAATTGCCACCTCATCCAAACTACCAGTCATGTCCTTGCGATAACGCGCGATAAAGGGAATAGTCGCCCCTTTAGCAGTCAAACTTAGAACAGTATCAATTTGCTTTAACGTCACTCCCAAATCCTGGGAGATTTTTTCATATTTTTTATCCATAAATCTATTATACCACAAGCTAAACGTTTCAAATTAACTCGTAGAACATTTAAAAAATATGTGGGGAATAGATTTATATTCTATAGCGCAATAACTTGTACTTAAAGAGCATTGCCACCTTTTTTAACCAAGTCATGATATCAAAAGTATTTAATAGATCAGACATAATAGCCAGTTCTGGAAGATGTTCCTGACCTGGAATAACACATTGACTTTTTTAATTTTTATAATGTAAAAAGTGAATATCTATATCTCCTAAGTGCCCCAAAGAATAAACTTCATGAGTCCAGCTCGATGAAATAAGTTCCTCTTCGAAAACAAGTTCTTGTTCTATATAGTAACGAAAATCCTTTGTAAGTTTATAATAATCATCAGGAAGAATAAATAAATAAACCAACAAAAGGTGTTCTATATTGGCTTTACAATAATAACTTCTATATCTTTAAATGTTTGTCTATCAACTATTAATAAAGACTCTAATAAACTATTTTTATCTCCTCGATGTAATAAAATAACACTGATTAAGCAAGTCAATTTTACTACCTCCTATAATTTTCTAATAATGATTTTCTTCTTATTTTAATTATAAAACAAAGAATTTGGTGTTTATAAATGCTTTCCGTTGCTTGTTGATAGTTCATTTTCATAATCATCTTTGTCTGTATTATTGAGAAGGTTTCAATTTAAAATTCTACTAGATTACAAAAGAATCTATGAGTAATTTCACTGTTTTGATTTTTTACAAAACGCTTTATAAAGCTATTTGTTGAAGTTAACGAATCAATTTTCAGAGCAAATAAAAAATCGCAAGCCTAAGCCTGCGGTGGGGATAATCTTTTTTGAAATTTTTAAACAAAAAAGGAGCATTTAAGCTCCCTCCTTTGAAATAACGGACACTTGGCTGGTCGGTGTACCCAGCATCTCAGATACCTTTTTCAAGGTGCGGCAGGAACCTTTCTGCCCTCAAATGTCTTTCGTTAACTTTATTCTAGCACTATCTACTTTTTTTGTCAAGTTTTCTCAATCTACCAGACTTAATACGACTTTGTAACTTGTAATCTTGTAAGCGATACATGGTCGGAACATAAAAGAAATCGCCACTTTTATGTAACTTGATGGCAACAAGAACATTATCATCAAATCTTTTAACATATTCAAAACTAGCATCTTTCTCTCGTGAATTGATGCCGACGAAATCTGGGTTCCTTAGTATGAGTTCCAGATCTTCGATATGATGAATCACATCATTGTGATGGCGTTTTATCATATGTCTTCTCAAACCGTCTTTGTTGACCTTTATGTCGCTCGCTTCAAGAACAATATCAAAAAATTTTTTTACTTCATCGGTAACCTGACCGATTTTTTCGTGTTCCATCATTTCCTCCGTTATTATTCCACAACTATTATATCACAATCATGGTGTATATTAGGATATATCAAGCTCTATTATTCGTTAAATACTCAATTTTAACTTTTTCCTTTTCCTCAAAATAATAGTATAATAGAGGTAGAATTTAGAATCGAGGTACACCTATGGCTGTAAAATTTACAAAAACGGACGACTTGGATAAGATGTTTGAAGAGTTTGCTAAACTCCCTGATTTGAAACAAGTCACTTTCCCTGATGATAAAGAGAAAAAAGCCAAAACAGAAAAGAAAAACTAGATGACTGCTTTCCAACAACTCCCATCTAGTGTGCTTCAGACTGGAGCCATTTTTCTCTCCATTATCATTGAAGCCCTCCCTTTCGTACTGATAGGAAGTATTGTATCAGGGCTGATTGAGGTCTATATCACACCTGAAAAAGTTTATCATTTTCTCCCTCGAAATCGTTGGGGGAGAATCTTTTTTGGGACCTTTGTTGGGATTCTTTTCCCCTCTTGTGAATGTGGAATCGTCCCCATTATCAATCGTTTTCTGGAAAAGAAAGTTCCCAGTTACACGGTCGTTCCTTTTCTTGTGACAGCACCTGTTATCAATCCCATTGTTCTATTTGCGACTTATTCTGCCTTTGGAAACTCCTTCCATGTCGCTCTGTTACGAGCTCTGGGTTCCATTGTTGTAGCTGTGATACTTGGGATTTTTCTAGGATTTTTCTGGCAAGAACCGATTCAAAAAGAAAATCGGTTGGTCTGTCATGAACATGATTTTTCTCATTTTAGTCCTGCAAAAAAAGTTTTTCAGGTCTTTGTGCAAGCCATTGATGAGTTTTTTGATACGGGGCGTTATTTGGTATTTGGATGTCTCTTTGCCTCTGTGATACAAGTTTACGTTCCGACACGGATTCTGACCTCTATCAGTGCAACCCCTCTTTTTGCCATCCTGCTCTTGATGCTGTTGGCCTTTCTTCTCTCTCTCTGCAGTGAGGCGGATGCCTTTATCGGCGCTTCTCTTCTCTCGAGTTTCGGTTTAACACCAGTTCTGGCCTTTCTCGTCATTGGTCCAATGCTGGATATCAAAAATATTCTCATGATGAAAAATTACTTGAAAGCACGATTTATCAGTCACTTCATAACGATTGTGACTCTTGTCGTCTTAGTGTATTCTCTCTTGATTGGAGTCATCCTATGATTCGATTTTTAGTTTTAGCTGGCTATTTTGAACTGACCATTTATCTCCATTTGTCGGGCAAATTAAACCAGTACATCAACATGCACTATTCCTATCTGGCCTATATTTCCATGGTACTTTCCTTTATTTTGGCAATTGTCCAGCTGTATATCTGGATGAAGCAAGTCAAAACCCATAGTCATCTGAACAGCCGATTAGCTAAAGGAACTAGTATTGCTCTTCTGGCTATTCCTATTGTCGTCGGTTTAACTTTTCCAACTGTTAGCTTGGATTCTCAGACCGTTTCTGCTAAAGGTTATCATTTCCCCTTATCAGAAGGAACGGATCAAGCCATTCAGACCAGCGAAGGGACGACAAGCCAATATTTGAAACCAGATACCAGTTCTTATTTCTCAAAAACAGCCTATGAAAAGGAAATGCGAACAGCGGCAGATAAATACTTGTCCCAAGATAGCATTCAGATTACGAATGAAAACTATATGGAAGTCATGGAAGCCATCTATGACTATCCAGATGAGTTTGAGGGCAAGACAGTCCAGTTCACAGGTTTTGTCTACAATGACCCCAGTCATGCCAATAGCCAATTTCTGTTCCGCTTTGGCATTATTCACTGTATCGCAGATTCGGGTGTGTATGGATTGCTGACCAAGGGAAATACTCGTCAATATGAAAACAACACTTGGATTTCAGCCAAAGGAAAACTGGTCAATCACTACCATAAAGAACTCAAACAAAATCTCCCAACCTTGGAAATTGACAGCTTTACCAAAGTCGATAAACCAGAAAATCCCTATGTGTATCGCGTGTTTTAAAAAAACAAAACGAACAAGTTCTCTTCTGAATGACAGAAAAAGAGCCTGTTCGTTTTTTATTATATGAGATGTAGGAAGACACCGAAAATTCTCACTCATCAATAAAAAGAGACAATATCAGTTTCTGCATGACAGATTTCTAATATAGTCTCTTTATCTATTTTTATACTTACAAGAATTAAATATTTGAGCTTATTTTTTTCCATTAATTCTAAAAGAATGTTCAGAAACCCATTTGGCGTAGGTGGTTAACCTTTCATCTGTTAAGGATTCTACTGCGATAGTCACGCACATATTTACTGCTTCTTCAACAGAAACAGTAAAACGATAGCCATTTAATTGCAGAAATTTTACTAAAACAAAGAAAGCAGTTCGTTTATTAGCATTGGCAAAAACATGCTTCTTTATTAATTGAACAAATACTATCGTTGCCTTATCAAAAATAGTTGGATAAAGAGGCTTCCCAAAGACAAATTGTTCTGGTAAATTGACAATCATATTTAAAGCCGAAGGACTAACAGTTTGAATTTCCTCATTTGGAGAATACCGCTGAATTGCTAAAACATTTATTTTTTCAATTTGCTTTTCTGTTAGATAGATTGTCATTTTTCCACCAAAGCTTTGAAAACATCGTCGTATTCGTCAAAGATTTTATCTAAATTTAAGTCAAAGGCTTCATCAGATACATAAGAAACCTGCTGATCCAATTCTTCAGGAGTAAAGATAATCTCACCACTTGGTAACAATTTAGCTTCGTACTTTACACCACTTGGAATATTAAATTCACTTGGAATCGTAATGGTGATTGAATTTCCTTGTTTTCTTGTTTTTACGACCATCTGATTTCCTCCTTTGAAGTATTATAACAAATAATTACCGTAATTACAATGGCAGAATAATTAGATATCGTAACAATCTCTGTCAGAGTAAATAAATATTATGGTTCTGAAAAGTTGTTAATACCACTATTTTAACAGGTTTTGAAGTTTTTGCCATTTCAAGCAATACAAGTAGCTCATTGAGAATAAGCGAGCCAGTCATTAATCAGACTAGCGATTTCTTTGGGAGCTTCAGTATAAAGCTCATGGCCAACGTTTTCTAGAAAAATAGTATCAAAATAATCTGGCAATTCTTTTAAGGCTTCCTCTCTCCATGTAGCTTCATTAGAATAGCAAGGACTGATAAACAAGGTATCTCCCACTTCTCTCTTAAAAGCTTGTATCTTCCTCCGTAGGCTGAGTATCGCTTCTATATTTTCATAATTTATAGCTAACTCATATCTATTATACTCAGAATTCCATTGATAGGACTGCCTTACGGCTTTCTCCATATTTTCTGACCAATGCTTTGCTTCGGATTTTTCTTTAGAAATAAGAAGATTTAAGTCCGAAATAATTTGAGATTTGATATAGTTTTTAGTTTCCTCTAATTCCACATCTAAAGTTAAAATCTTATCCAAATCTAGATAGCCACCATCCAAAAGAATCAGTTTTTTCACTTCATGAAATTCCGATGCGAGATAACGAGCCAAATCCCCTCCAAGAGAATGGCCTATCAGACAGATAGATTCTCCCTCTACTATTTCCTTTTTAAACCATGCTTTCAATTCTGTTTCATCTCGAAGATGCTTTTCATACGGATTTAGAAAACAGACCTGCAAATCTAGCTCTTGAAGAAAATCCTTGCTATGATAGACATTGCTTCCCAAACCGCCAATAAAATATTTTTTCATTCTCTACTTAATACTATGTTTATTCATCTTTTGTTCAAAGATAGTTGTGATAATCTGACGCAATTCTTCGCGTTCTTTTTCTGGGATTTCACCACTTGTTTGAGCTGCAGCGTAGAGTTCAGGGTGTTCAATTGAAATGCGTTTAATCGTACGTGTCGTAGCATGTTTTCTGACGAAAAATGGGATGCGCTTAATCAAGTCTTGTGGTACTAGTGCAAGAATCTTCTCAGCAGTTTCCTTGTCACTAATCTTAGACGTCGTTAGCCCCTTCTTAATCATTTCCTGTTCTTTTTCTGTAAAATCTTTTAATTCCATTCGATTAATCCTCCTATTTTCTTTAAGTTAAATTATATACCATTTGTAGCAAGACAACAAATAGTCTGTTTGTAAAATGCTCTCGATACTACAACTTTCCTGTCGCTCATAATTGCTCTTTAATGAAAAATCACAAATCCTTTTGGAGAGATGACAAGATAATTTTCCGCTTCTTGGCAATTGCTTGCTAGTGCTACTGCTTCCTTCTCTAAAAGATAATCTTCTTTGGACTGGTTGAAAATAGCCTTGATGACTTGGTTATCGTAACTCCATTCTAAAACTAATACATCAGCTTTAATTTCTTGGAGACTATACTTGCCGTGTTGAATGGTTACTGACGCATGTTTCCGAATCTTGATTAGCTTCTTCACGAAGTTTAACATATCATGGTCACTTGATACGCGTTCCCAAGGCATACAACGACGACAATCTGGATCTGGTCCTCCAGTCAAGGCTAGCTCGGTTCCGTAATAAATACACGGTGTTCCTTTTTGTAAAAAGAGAAAGGCTAGGGCTGATTTAACCAGTTGAACGTCTTCATTTGCCGTCCACAAGATTCGCTCTGTATCATGCGAATCCAAGAGATTAAACATAACCTCTGAAATCTGCTGCTTGTAATACATAGATTGGCCATTGATTTCATCGATGAACTGGTCTGTATTCTTAACACCTCGTAAGAAATACTCTTTGATGCTATCAGATAAAGGATAATTCATGACCGCATGGAACTCATCTCCATTTAGCCAAGGCTGAGCCGTATGCCAGACTTCTCCTAAAATATAAAGATCAGGCTTTTTAGCTAAAACTTCCTTTCGAAAATCCTTCCAGAACTGATGGTCAATCTCATTAGCCACATCCAAACGCCAAGCATCAATATCAAACTCTTCAATCCAATAAGTCGCAACCTTTAAAAAATAGTCCTTGACCTCTGAATTGGCCGTATTTAGCTTAGGCATATAGTCCTCGAAACCAAAAGCATGATAGGGTAAGTCTCTCTTATTAGCAAGTTTCTCAGTCGTCACTGGGAATTGTTGTATATGGAACCAATCTTTATAAGCAGATTGCTCACCATTTTTGACAACATTTTGCCATTGAGGAGATTGTGAACCAATATGGTTAAATACAGCATCCAGCATGATTTTCAGACCTCGCTGATGCGCTTGCTCGACCAGATCCCGAAAGGTCTCCTTGTCTCCAAAATGACGGTCAATTTCAAAGTAATCTGTCGTATTGTACTTATGATTGCTCGTAGATTCAAAGATAGGACAAAGATAAAGTCCAGTAATGCCCAAGTCTTGCAAGTAATCCAGATGGTCAATAATCCCCTGTAAATCACCACCAAAGAAATCATCACTATTAGGTGTGACAGATGAATCCCAGTCTAAAGTCCCTTCTGGGTTTAATAGAGCATTTCCATTAGCAAATCTCTCAGGAAATATCTGATACCATACCGTGTCTGAAACCCAGTCAGGAACCTGGCATGCATCAATCTCATGAAGATAAGGCAACTTAAATCCATTTCCAATGGCATGAAGATTTTCTAGAGAATCTTCAACGCACCCCTTATCGCCATACAAAATACTTCGGCCTTCTGTATCCTTGAGTTCAAAGAGATACTGGATACGTGCAAAGTCAACGGACACTTCAACCTGCCAATAATCAAATAAGGGATCAGAAGTTATTTTGGACATTTCTTTTGTATCCTGATAAAACTCCTCCATAAAGATAAAAGGGTCCCCATAATGCAAGATAATGCTTTCAATATCCTCTTTCTTAGTTCGAATCCGAATATGAAGTTTCTTATCCTTATAAAGATAGGCAAACTCCGACTCAGGCCTATGGTAAATAGCGCTTAATTCCATCAATTTGTCTCCTAAAGTATTAATTTAAATTTTACGCAAACGTTTTCAAAACCAATAAATCCAGTATACTATTTTTGTAAAATATTTGCAAGGAATGTCCGTCCTTAAAGGAACTATCTTTTAAAGTATACAAAAAGCCTTAAAAAGGCTTTCTCTATATACTAATCCTCTTTGGGTTTTGAAAATACTTCTACTCGCTGAGCTAGGACTTTGATTTCTACAGGTAGGTTATCCGATTTATCGCCGTCAACATCTGACTCCAACTCACTATCAGAAGAAATTTTAATATTACGCGCTTTGATATACTCGATATTATCATTTGCCACAACATCACCTTTTAGTAAATCAGGAATAACGGATAATTTGGAGAATAGAGAAGCATCTTTTAGAATCAAAATGTTGGCATAGCCGTCCTTGTTTTCTTCAAAGATTTTCTTATCGGCGAAGTAATTTGTCAAGATAACCAAAACATGACTAGCTTCACCAACATAATTTCCATTTTCTGTCTCAACCTTAATGTTAAAGACCTGATCCGTCATAACAGACTTCATGGTATTTACAGCATAGGCTAAAATACCGAATTTTGTCTTATCTTCAATTTCAACATTGTGAATCGCCTCAGGAAGTGAACCGATACTAAAGATATAACCAAAATAGTTGTCATTTGCTTTTCCGATATCAATCTTATTGGTTAAATCAAAATCCAGTTCATCTATCGCGCCATCGATGTCTTGATTGATTTCCAAAAGTTTTGTAATGAGGTTACCCGTACCGCCTGGGATAATACCCAACTTAGGAATGTAGTCTCTCTCAGCAATACCTGAAATGACTTCGTTGACAGTCCCATCTCCACCAAACACAACCACTGCATCGTACTGCTCACGAGAAGCTTCTTCAGCAAAATGTGTTGCATCCAAAGCTTTTTCGGTAATTTTAGTTTCTACGTGCTCAAAGTATTCTTTTGCTTTATTCTCCAGCTTTTCTTTGTAATCCAAAGCCTTCTCCCCACCAGAAGTAGGGTTAATAATTACCATTGCTTTTTTCATTGATAATACTCCTTAATTTTTAAATAGAAATGTTAGCGTAGCTGCATTTACCATTACATATAATGCTATTATATAATGAAAACTCAAAAAATAGAAATCAGACGTACTGGAGATTAATACGCTTTTATTCTATTTTCCCATCGCATAACTACATCTTTTAAGTGTTCATCCAAGCAAGAACAGGCCTTTTCCTTTATCCAATTAAAAAACAGCTGAACAATCTTGCTCAGCTACTTTTTTACCCTAATTCCTAAATTATTTAGAATTTTCTTCTTAGTTACTTTACAGAACTTTACCATTATTTAATGTATAAACTTTCTCATATTCATCTTGATGAAACTTATGGGCAATTTCTAAAATCGTAACTGGTTGAGAAAATAGTAGTTTATGAATTTCATCTGCATTTTGTTTGTCTAGTGCAGCGGTGATTTCATCTGCTAGTAAAATTGGTCTTGGTCTCAACAACGCTCTAGCAATCTCGATTTTCATCATCTGTCCACCTGAAAGATTGTTTCCATCGAGATAATAATCAAAATCCTGCCCCAGTTCATCCCATAGTTGAACCCTTTGCAGTACCTTTCTGATATCATTATCGTTATAATTTTGGTAAAGAGATACATTTGCCCGTAGCGTCCCTTTAAAAATATAAGGTTTTTGATGAATGGCAGATACCAAGTCATGACTTGGTGCATACTTCTTGCCATGTCCATCTAAAAAGCAAATCTCTCCGTCATAGTTTCTATCATCCCCAGTCAAGATGTGAAACAAGGTTGATTTGCCACTACCGCTGGCTCCTGTAAGCAAGACTCGATTCCCAGCTTCCATACTTACACTTATGTCATCAAAAATAATCTTATCTGCATATTTCTTGCTAACATTTTTTATAGATATTCCGAGAGTGGTTGGGAATGTTTCAGATACCTCTTCCCGTTTAATATCCTCTTTTAAAAGAATATTCAGCACTTTTTCTTTTACTACTGTCGCTGATTGAAGCGTAGAGGTTGCTTCCAAGAGTTGTTGCAATGGAGAAATCAGATTCATAGATGCTGTCATCATGGCAATCAAAACAGTCAAGGAAAGATGGGTGGTAGACATCATCACCATTCCAATCACAAAAGGCCCCACTAGCCCTAGTCCTTTCAAAGGACCTGTCCAAAACATAACCAAATTATGACTTGTATAGTAACGATATTGACCAGACTCCATCTTATCAATAGTATCATAAACATGTTGACAATATTCTTGTTCAACTCTATTTGAAACAATAGTATTAATCCCTGCTGAAAAATCTGTGATATTGGCTAAACTGATTTCTCTAACTTTACTCAGTTCTTCACCACGTCTTTTCAATAGTTTATGAAAAACAAATTGAGGAATGATCATGAGAAAGCCACCTATGGTAAAGAGTAGACCAACCACAACATCCTGTGATACTAAATACATGACAGACACTAGGATAGAGGTGCCAAATATAGGATATAAAAAAAGTGGAGATAAATATTCCTTCCAAAACATTGGAATATCTTGGGTTAAAAAAGAATTAAATTCAGATGCTGAATACTCTAATCTTTTTTCAGCAAATAAACGCAAAGCTTTCTTAGAAATAAACAAATTGATATCTTTGATGATGGAACGTAGAAGAATGTTATTGAAGTACATGCAAATATAAATAAAGATAAAGAAAGTAAGACTCAACAATCCAAAGATTACAATCATCCCTCTATTCTCAATGTCCACAGAGCCGGCCATTTGGATAATCAGTGAAATCAACAAGCCCTGACAAGAGTACAGTAAAGCAAAGATAACGAAACCAAGTAGTTTCCATTTTGAAATGATTTTTACGATTATTTTCATCTTAGTCAGCTTTCAATTCATAATTTATATTATTTGAACAAATTGATAACTCAAAATTATTCATAATATTTCTTCTCATTTTGAAGCATTTTTCCTCAAAACTAGTCTCATTGAAAATATCTCTCTTAGGGCAAGCTCCACCCTTACAAACTAGCAACAATTGACATTTTTGACATTTTGAGTCAAATTGATAAGAATGTACCCATCTTTTTTGATTGTTCTCGTTAATGACACTATTTCCTAGTTCACCTATTTTATTTTCTTCGTCATAAAGACTAACCGTACATTTTAATAGATTCCCTTTTGTGTCAATCGTATAAGAGTTTGGTCTTTGAGCATAACATGATGAATAATTACTTCTGAATACAAAATCATCAAATAATCTGTACCCTAATTTAATTGCACTTTTTGATAATTCAAAAGAAACATCTGACTCAAATCGTTTTACCTCGTATCCTTCTTTTCTATCACCGCATCCCCAATCTCCTACATTTCGGAACAACAGATGAAATCGCTTATCATTTTTAAAAACCTGTGCATCTTCTAATAAAAATTTCTCAACATTCTTATAATTTTCCTGGGAAACATTCAAGCGAATCATAACATGGAATTGAGATTCTAAATTTATTGCATTTTTTAAGTTTTTCATAATGCGATCATAGGAACCATGACCATTTTTCAAAATACGCTGATTGTCATGCCCTTCACGAGAACCATCTACTGTAACTTGGTATGTTTTCACGTAACATTCTGTCACTAATCGATCTAATACTGTACGATTTAACAAATATCCGTTCGTTGTCATATCAGCGTGATAGCGAATCCCTAACTTTTGAGAAATTGCAATCAATTCCTTTGAAAGATCTAAAATATCTCGATATCCTAGTAATGGTTCTCCTCCAAACCAAGATACATGTAAGTCTTCAAAGTTTTTCTCAGATAATTTTTGATTTACAAAATCTATTATTCCAGTTTTTTGAGATGTAATAGTACAATTTGAAAATTTTTCATAACAATATTTGCATCTAAAATTACAATCACCATGAGCTAAAATAATAATTCTCAAAGTTGTTTCATCCCTTTTCCTAAATAACTCAATCATTTTGTCTAACTCATTTTCTTTTTCATCAAAATCTTGAGATTTTAAAAAAGATTCAAACTCGCTTTTGATATGATTATCCTTCTCAATCTTATCCAAAAGTTTATTTTCAATTTTCAAAGAAATATTGTTCTTGGTATTAAATAAGAAGGTATGATTTTCTTTTTTCAATTCTATTACATAATTTGAATACTTCATCTCATCTTCTCCATCAAGAAACAGCGTGCAGAGTTAATCTCAAAATCGTACTCTGCACACTACAATACACTGAGATAATAAAAGCATATTTTTATTACCTTTTAACACTCTAATTAAACAGTGTATCTCAAAAATATGTGGAATTTTACTGTTCAATTAAATAGCAACTTAGCTAATAAAATTACTAGCAACCAGCACCACAGACTAAATTATTAAATTCAATTCCATAGTCCTGTTCCATGTCGTGTTCGACAATTTCTTGGATAACCATAATAAAACTCCTTTCAATTTTGATACCATTATTATATAATATTAAAAAAAGTGTAAAGAAGAAATTCGGAAATCCGTACATGAATATTCAAGAAAAATTTAAAGCCATTCGAAAACAACGCAAGCTATCACTACGAGATCTAGCCAATGTCGCAGGCAGCGCAAGTAGCATTTCTGATTTTGAAAAAGGGAAAACAAATCTATCTAATGATGTGTTATTACAATTACTTGGTTTTATGGTTGTTGAAATCAACGAAGTATTTGAATGGAGTGCTTTTCAAGATGCAGAGTTTCTAGAATTGATGACCCAAGTGGAGAACGCTCTACAAACTCAAGATATTGCAGTTCTCATACAAAAGCGTGAAACATTTCAAGAGTTTTTTGTCGCTAAAAAACACTACATCTACCATATTATCTCTTTAGTTCTTGATGTTATAATTTCTAAACTTCAAGAAAAAGACCCCACACCTGAAATTATTTCTGAATTGACAGATTATTTTTTCTCCTTAGATTATTGGACCAATTTAGATGTTGGCTTGCTAGGAAATATTGTTCATCACTTTACGACAGAAGCTATAGTCCTATTTACAGATAGTATTTTAAAAAACACTCCCAATCAACTGCGAAACAATCTAGATCGCATAAAAATTGATACTGTCATTAATTGTCTGTCTGTTCTTTTAGCAAGACGTGAAAAAAATGCCAGCAAAGCACTGCTCCAATTATTATCTCGTAAACAGTTTCCTACATATTTTACATATGAGAAATTATGTATATCTGAATTCAAAGCAATCTATATGTATATTTGGTGTGACAAAGAAGAAGCCGATAACATTCATCAAACAATACTTAAAACTGTTTCTCTACTCTTTACAAAAGATGAAGCCAATAAGTGGGATGATTACTTTAAAGAAAAAATTTCATCTGCAGATACTAAAAATTGAATCTGAGCAAAAACTCAACTTCAGGAGAAAATAAAATAAATCTTCCAACAATAAAACGCACAATATCAAGGTTGTTCATTCAATACCTGATACTATGCGTTTTTCTAATTTTAAAGGCTTTTTCCTAACTTCTTAATAAATAAATATTTATTGTTGTATTCATTTTTCCGATACGCGAACGATATCTACAAATACATTTACATCTATGTGCCTTTTTAGGACTTTTTTGATGTCAAAATTGCCTTTATCTACAAAGACAAAATGCTTGTAAAATAGCTTAAAATCAAGGATTTTCACCTTTTTTTCGTTGTAGCAACACTACACATTCAGTGGTTCGCTGTAACCGTATCGTTTCGTCGTAACCTCCTTACTCTATGACAGCTATCCCATGGATTAACTTCGTTTCACTAACAAACTTACACACTCAACATATGGTAATATTCTTCTTTTATACTAATAAACGAAAGGCAGTAAAAATCATTTTAGAATGATACTGTGGAACGGAAAGATTTTCACCACTTCAAAAGAAACGACATTCATCACTCCACTTTAAATTATAATAGATAATTCTTTAACATAGATCATCTAATTAGCAAATCGTTACTTTCAATAATGGATATACTAATCTAAAGTTAAAATTACTTTTCCCTACTAATTCTATTACTAGCCAATATAGTATAAATGAAATAACCAATAAAAATGATAATAAAAATAACATAACAGCCAGTCTTACAACTTACTACTTTTCATATGATAATTTACAAATGTCTTTCCAGCCACTCGATCTTTTTAAAATCCTTATTGTTATTGTGCTCATTTCTATAGGAATCTTGGGAAGAAGCCTTGTAAATACTTAAAAACTGTTCTAGATTTGGAATGCGAAAAGTGATGTTTTCGAGATGAATCAGCTCAATATCTGATTCCGAAACTCCTGCAAAATCAGGTAAAGAATCGATACTTCCGAACTCAACACTCAGACCATCTTTTTGGAATTCATGCTCATGAATATCTATTAAGGCGTAGCCTAAGTGTTTCATCACTTTCATTATCTTGTCCCACTCATAAATTCTGAGATGATCGGGTGCTTCCCAACCTCTAGGGTCACCAGACACATGAATGTCAATGTCAGACGGCCCCCATTCTTCATTTGATTGGTATTCAAACCCCAAAGACCCCATGAGCGTCGGAGTGATTCCGACTTGGTTTAAATGAGAACAAATTGTTCGAAATTCATCAAATAGAGAATTCATTCCTCCTCCAATCGTTGATATGGATCAATATTTAATATAAATCTTACTGCCCCATCAAACTTCCCTATACTTCTTTTCCGAAAGTTTAGCAGATACATGTTTCTTATCATAATATTCAGTAAGCAAAAGTTTTTTGTTTCGTAATAGCATGTTTATCTTATATAGATGGTCTGTCTCATATCTGTTGAAAAATACATTTACCACCGCCTGTTTTATTTTATGTTCTTTTTGAAGTTAAATTGTTATATCATATCTGTTGTCTTCCAATATCATGCATACTAATGGACTTTTGTTCCCTTTAAGAATCTTCGTCAAGGACATAAAGAAAATTTCTTTGACAACTTTACATCTTGTCTGTTTCTCCCTTGATTAGCTTTAGTATTTCCTTATACGTTTCACCTGTTCTTACTCGAAATATAAGTTGATATTTTGTCCTTCCAATATCCATAATTAACTGTTTTTGTTTTTAGATAATAAACCTTATTAAGTATACTATTTTCGGTGTTGGCTTTGATTTTATGTGACTATTAGTCCATCTCGCTCCGTAAGGTGCGAGACAAATAAACCACCCGCTTATACCATTAGGAACTAAGGGGGGGTTCACCATGTTCAATCTGAATTGATTTTTCATCCGTTGTCGGATAAATTATATTGCAAAACGCTTTTCCATAATTGGTCAACTCATAATACTGTAGATTAGGTTCGATAGCAAATTGATAATCGTCTTCAGTCAAATTATAGTATTCATTGAGCAATTTTCTCGCAATCTTTTTTGGAGACTTGATATATTTTTTAGCTAACCTATTGATTTCTTGTTGATTAAAACTCAGATTTGTATTATCTAATGAATGTGCTGCTAATACTGTTGATTTAACTAAATTTGTCTTTTGAAGTATGCTCAAACTAGTAGATAAGTCTAAAAAACTTAGTTCGTTAACAACAGATGTATCATCCTTGAAAAATACTACGGGTTCAACTGGAATATGTATTTTTTTACTTTTCTCGAGTAGATTTTTATCTGGATTTTCCTTAAATGAAATATTATAGACTCTAATAGAATCACAATAAACTAAGAAATTCTCTCTAAATAGCTTATCAATAATTTTTATTTCAATAGGAGAAAGTTCTTCTAAAGTCTTTGCGAATGACTTGTGAACTAAATTAGCTTTTGAATTATCTAGAGTAGCTGCAAGTAATTTAGCGTAATTTTTTCTTAATATTTCGTCGTCTATGAAATATTGAGATGAATTTATTATAGTTCCAATTAAAACTTTATCTGGGAACACTAAATCTTTTGGTGCTATTTTCTGTGCCTCAAAAATAATTTCGTCAATGTACTTTCTCACTGAATCAGCATCAAAAATAGGTTTCACCTCAAAATCTTCAAGATTTGGATCATAAGAATCGATATATTTTGCAACCTCCTTTTTTCTTTTTAAATAATTCAACTCAAGTTTATAAGTAAATGTAGAGTAAATCCACTGTTTTAATGGAGAGAATACACCTTCCAATTCTTTTGCTAAAGCTTGACTCACAACATTACCCATTGGATTAATCTCATTATTTGACATAACTACCTCCTAAAATATTGTTTTTATCATTATAACAAAATAGACGGATGAAAACAATCACGCTTTTTATATCGTCAGTTTATAATATATGCACACCTGTAAAACATATATCTATTTGTTCACCTATAAAGATTCTTAAAACAATCCTACTATTGCTCAACACTGCCAAAATACAATTTGCATTAAAATTTTAGGAACTACTAACTAACGAGTATCTTGATTTATTCTTAGATGTTTTAATATCAATCTACTAGTGTCTTCTCTGATAGATTAATAGCATACAAATTTTAATATTTTTGATATCCTAACTATTCTTATCAATTAAAATATTCTTCTCCATGTTATTAAATCTTTCTATGAGTACATTCTCTTTATTAAGGAATCATTATATATTAATTTTCTGCCCTTTTTAAATCAATTACTTATTTTAATTTTTTAACAACAAATCAGCTCGTACAAGCAGTGATACTGCCTCCACGTGATGCGTTTGAGGAAACAAATCAACCTGCTGTACTTTCTTCAATTCATATCCCAATTCTTGGTAGAGTTTGATATCACGCGCCATGGTTGCGACATTACATGAGATATAGACAAGGCGGTCTGCTCCTGTTTGGCTACTTGCCTTGATAAAGCTTTCTGTGAGTCCTTTTCTCGGTGGGTCCACTAGAATAAGACTTGGTTGAATTCCTTCCTTGAGCCAATTCTTCATGGCATTTTCAGCTGTGTCACAGACATAGTTGGCATTTGAAATATTGTTCAGTTGGGCATTCTTCTTGCTATTTTCAACCGCTTCTGGAATTACTTCCACACCATAGACTTCCTTGACATGTTTCGCAACAGAGAGGCCAATCGTCCCAATACCAGAATAGGCATCAATGACCACATCATCTTCTTTTAATGCAGCAAAGTCAATGGCTGTCTGATAGAGTTTCTCAGCCATTTGAGTATTGACTTGGTAAAAAGCGGGTCCAGCGATTTGGTAGTCATTTCCCAACATCTGGTCAGTGATAAAATCTTGTCCATAAAGTGTGCGCCATTCCTTACCAAAAATCGCATTGGTATTCTGGTCGTTGATATTTTGCATGACAGACACAATCTCTGGGAACTGCTTGATGATTTGTTCAATCAATTGCTCCACACGAAAAACTTTGGGACGAGTTGTTACCAAAATAACCATAATTTGACCTGAATAGTGTCCGCGACGCACCACAAGATTCCGAATCAAGCCAGCTTGTTCCTTTTCATCATAAGGTTTCACATCATAACGACGGAGCAAGTCGCGTAGGAACACTACTACCTCGTCAATCACAGGATCTTGGATAAAGAAATCTTCTAGAGGCATGAGGTCATGGGAATTCTTACGAAAAAAGCCAGTTTCCAAGACACCATTTACTCGACGAACAGGGACCTGCGCCTTATTGCGGTACTTGACTGGATTTTTCATACCTAAAGTTTCAGCAACCTCTACATCAGCAATTCCAGCAATCTTGTATAGACTGTCCTTGACTTGCTTAGTTTTAAACTTGAGCTGTTCTGGATAAGCAAGATGACCTAAATCCGCGATTCCTGAACGAAGGTAAGCCAAATCTAGATCTTGATTACGGTGTTGTGATTGAACAAGGTATTCTTCAACCTTCCCAAAACCAATCTTTTTATTAACCTTGAGGACTCGCATGAGGATTTTTTCACTTGGTAAAGCATTCTCGACAAAAAAGACCAAACCATCCACCTTGGCAACTCCTGCACCTTCATGGGTCAAATCAATAATTTCAACCTCTACAATATCATTTTTCTTTAACATTCTCTTCTCTTTCTATTGACCGACAAAAAAGACGGCAACGTTACGGTTACCATCTATTATACCATGAAATTTCTTAAGAACCAAAACTCTTGAAGAAGTTGACAATGGCTTGCCAGAGGGAGCTTAGGAAATTACCGCCGTCCTCTAGCGCCTTATCCGCATCAAAGTTAAGGTTGATATTTTTAAAACTGTCGCCAGCTTGTGATACGATGCTTTGTTTAAGGTCATTCAGGGTTTTAGTGAAGTCTGCATTGCTGAGGATATCACTCTTTGAGAGATTCAAAGCAAAATTGATGATGATATTGATCTGGTTTCCTGTTATCACCTGATCAAGTTTGTAATTTTTTAAGGTATCTTCAACAATTTTACGGACATCTTCCTCTGTCAGATTTCCCTTGCTTTCTTTAGCTTTGGCGAGTCCTGATTTGATATCAGCTAGGGCAACATTTAATTTATTGGCATCATAGCCTGATTTGTCTTTGTTTTCAGCATTGATATCTGACAGAGCCTTTAACTCTTCTTGAGCCAAGTCTTTATTGGCTTGTGGCACCTTGGCTCCATTAGCTTCTAGCGAATAGTAAATCCCTGCTAAGGCACTCTCACCTGTAACTGGAATAGGGGCTGCTACAGTGATTTTGGCGTGTTCCACACCCAAGGTTACTGCTGCATTTCGGTACATATCCTGCGTCACTTTAGTGATGTTTTCTGGTGTTTCAATCTTGACCTCAAGTGGCGACTTGTCACCTAGTTTTTGAATCTTGGCTGATGAATACAATTGTAAACTAGAGTCATTGGCGACATTCATGATTTTAGAATAGACATCAGGTGTCATGGTCTTGAGTTCTTTGGTGTCTGTTGAGGCATTGTAGCCCAGTTTTTTAAGGGTTTGATTTTTTTGGTCTTCAGACAGTGATGAACCTAGGACATATTCAGGTTGGACATAGGTTTCATCGATGACTTTTTGCACATCTGTTGCTGCATGGGCGCTATTCATAGCTGTTACCGCCCACAAGACCGCAGCACTGGTCAGAAAGAGTTTCTTTCTCATAGGGAATTTCCTCCTTTACCTTTCTAGAGTAATATATCTATCTTAAAGAAAACTTATAACAAAAACACCTGGACTAGCCAGATGTTGAAAAGAGAGTGAAACATTTGATGATGTAAAGGTTTAGTTGCACCTGTCTAGAATAGTAATAGTTTCCTCCATTTACATAGAGTTCGGCACCGTGAAAAATGGAAATGGGGTGAATATAACTATAAGTCTTTCCAGTGGTATTACCCAGCAAGGGAGCAACAGTCTCACGAGAGTACTGTTTGGCCAGTGCAAGTGTATTTTCCTTGCCATTTTGGGCTATAAAATCGATATAGGCAGGTCCAAAATTATAGGCTTGCACAGCCGTCCAAACATCAACACCCTTTTTCTGGGCCAGATAGAGATTGTCTGTCAGAGTTTGTACACCTTGCCGAATGCTGGAGGCATTATCATTGATAGTGTTGGTGGAGCCACTTGCAGACTCACTGGACTGCATGACATCGCCTTCTTTTCCTTTTGTTTCGGTATAAATCATAGCGAGCACGAGCTCTTCGTTTGCTGGGGTGTCTTTTTCACTCAATATTTCGCGCACCATGGGTTGATAGGTCATAACTTGCTTGACATCTTGGTGAACGCGGTAAGCTTTATAGCCAGCAAAAAGGAAGACTGCTAGTACAAGCACTCTTCGAATTCGTTTAAACATTATTTACTTTGAATATCCTCGATATTTTTGATTAAGATAGAGTAGGTTCCATTGTCGTTTTGGATAAACTCAACAGACTCGGCGTCTTGATAGACGTTATTGGGAACGATGAGCTCAATTCCATTTGACAAGGAGAGTTTTTGGTTTTCAAATTTCTTTAATTGGCGACTGGCATCAATTTCATCAAATTGAACAGGTTCTGGAACAGCTTCTTTAACTTGGTCAATAAAGCTCAAACGAGCTGTCAGATTGTTGTCAAAAAGGTCATTAGCCAATTTTTCAGGTGACAATTCATTGCTTTCTTCTAGGTTGTTGAAAATCGCTGATTTGACCTTGGATTGAAATTGAAAATCATCTGTGTTAAAAGTCTCAGCAATTCTCTGGGCCGTTTTTTCCAGTTCTTTGATAGATTTCTTAGGAGAAATCTTAGGAGCGACAGCAAGAAGATTATCTGAAAAATAGTTCAAAAAAGTCCCGTTGTACTTGATTCGTTTTTCAATCAGATGGTACTTGCGACTCTGAAGATTGACCACCAAGGCTTCGTCAGCACCCGTTCCAAATCCAGGCAGGTTATTCTGAGTTAGCTTGATGGGGTTATCAACCTCTCCACCGAGGTGGATCAAGGTCTCACGCAGGGCAATTCGCAAGAAAGCAAAATGTTCTACACCTTCTTTAGAAAATTGCACAAAAATCAAGTCATTAGTCTTGAGATTTTCAGAAATGCTAAACTCTTCTTTCCAGAGATTAGCCAGCTTTACTGATGTTTCCAACAAATCGTCTGTAATATGATTGAAGAAGGGATTTTCTTCTTCGAAAATCCCAGTCTTGGCTTCATCTGAATACACACGTTCAATTTTTTTACGCAAGTATTCTTCGATTTTTGGAGTGATATTGAGAAACTTATCCGCTAGAAACAGCTCGGTATCATCCGGGCTAAACTGATGAATAATAGCTTTCTTAATATAAATGTCCATAAAAGTTTTAGTCCTCGTATAATGGGAAGGCATCTGTCAATTCTTTAACTGCACTTCTCACTTCTTCTAAGACAGCTTCATTTTCCGCATTCTTAAGAGTTTTAATGATAAGCTCAGCCACTTTGCGACTTTCTTCTTCACCAAATCCACGTGCAGTAATAGCTGCTGCTCCGATACGAATCCCACTTGTCTTGAATGGTGACAAGCTTTCGTAAGGGATTGAGTTTTTATTTAGGGTTATATTGACTTCATCCAGCAAGTTTTGAGCAACTTTTCCGTTTTCTACAACTTTAGTTACATCAACTAGGAAGAGGTGGTTTTCAGTCCCGCCAGAAATGATACGGAAATCAGGGTCTTGCAAGAAGACATCTGCCATAGCCTTGCTGTTCTTGATAACATTAGTAGCATATTCCTTGAAGGCTGGATCTAATACTTCTTTGAAGGAAACTGCCTTAGCAGCAACAACATGTTCCAAAGGCCCCCCCTGAATACCTGGGAAAATAGCTGAATTGATTTTCTTGGCAAGTTCTTCATCATTAGTCAAAATCAAACCACCACGTGGTCCACGAAGGGTTTTGTGGGTCGTTGTTGTAGTGATATGAGCGTATGGTACTGGGCTTGGGTGAAGACCAGCTGCAACCAAACCAGCAATATGTGCCATATCTACCATGAGTTTAGCCCCAACAGCGTCCGCAATTTCACGGAATTTTGAAAAGTCGATAATTTGAGAATAGGCTGAAGCACCTGCTACAATCAATTTTGGTTTTACTTCTTGGGCTTGTTTCAAGATAGCATCAAAGTCCAAGAATTCGGTCTCAGGATCCACACTATAAGAAACAAAGTTGTAGGTTTGACCTGAGAAGCTAACAGGAGCACCATGAGTCAAGTGACCACCTGCTGCCAAATCCATTCCCATAACCGTATCGCCAGGCTCAATCAAGGCCATGTAAGCCGCACAGTTGGCTTGGCTTCCTGAGTGTGGTTGGACATTAGCGAATTTAGCACCGAAAATTTCTTTTGCGCGTTCAATGGCTAGAGTTTCTACTACGTCTACCACATCAGTTCCACCATAATAACGGCGTCCTGGGTAGCCTTCGGCGTATTTATTCGTCAAGATAGACCCTTGAGCTGCCATAACAGCCTTGGAAACTACGTTTTCTGAAGCAATCAACTCAATGTTGTTTTGTTGTCGTTCTTCTTCTTTGGCAATAGCATTCCAGAGATCAGCATCATATGCTTTAAAATCATCTTTGTCAAAAATCATAGGTCTTCTCCTTTATTGTGTGACTAGTCCATTAGTTTAATTTTCTTATTAGAAAATCAAACTAAAAGATGCGAATAAACCGTTTCTGCATTTTATCACAAGTATAACCAACTTTTTCATAAAATGCATGAGCACCCAGACGATGATCGGCAGAGTTTAAGCGGATAAACCCATAACCGCGTCTTTTTGCTTCTTGCTCCAACCCTTGCAGTAAGCTTTTACCGATACCTTGACCTTGCGCTTGAGGTAAAACTGCTAAAGCTAAGATATTAAATCCTGCTTTGGAATAAAGTGATTCATAGACCTCAGCGTGGACATATCCAAGCAAGGCATGACTAGCTTCATCCTCATAGCCAAGTAGGAAATGATGGGAATCCTGAGCCAGTCTAGCTAGTTGGCTATCCGTTTCATCTAGACTAAAAGAATAGCCCAAAGCTTCTTGGTTAATGTCACATATAGCTTTCACATCAGTTTCTCTTAAATTTCTTAGCATCTCATGCCTCCTCAAAAGAAATCTCTGGCAACCGAGCAAGGATATCTTCTCGCTTAATCGCCCCTTGGCGTAAGATTTTCACCTTGTCTCCAGACAAATCCAAAATAGTTGAATCCTGTCCAGTTAGAAAAGCATCGTCTTCTAGCCCCAAAACCTCTTGGTCAAAATCCTCTAGAATTTGAGCAAAGGTCACTCCACTTGCATGACCTGAGATATTAGCAGACGGCCCAATCAAGGGACCTGTCTCTCGAATCAAATCAAGGGTAATGGGGTGACTGGGCATCCGAAATCCAACAGTTGCAAGACCAGAATTAACCCAATAGGGGACTCTATCATTAGCTTCGAGAATAATGGTCAAGGGACCTGGCAAAAAGGTCTCTACAAGTTTTTGTAGATAAGTTGGCTGATTCTTTGAAAAGTTCAAGATATCCTCTAAAGAGGTAACATTGAGATTAAGTGCCTTGTCTCTAGGACGACGTTTGAGCTGGTATACATGATCAACTGCTTTTTCGTCTAGAGCCTTGGCAAAGAGACCGTAAACCGTCTCTGTAGGCAGAACAACAGCTCCACCCTTTTCCAACTCTTGCCTAATCCTGTCCATCATCAATCACGACCATCCTATCTTGACCAAATTGATCCTTAAGTGTTCTTACACGTTTTTCAGGAAGATGCTTCCTAAAAAGTTCAGGAACACTTTGACCTTGCTTGTATCCAATTTCAAGGTAAATCTTACCACCATCTTTGAGATAGGCTTTTGCATCTTCCGCAATTCTACGGTAAATAGCTAGGCCATCCTCGTCTGCAAAGAGAGCTAGATGAGGCTCTGAATACAAAACATTCAAGCCAACCTCTGACTCATCTTCACGAGAGATATAGGGTGGATTGGAAACAATTATATCATATTTTTCAGAAATTTCTGTAAAACAGTCAGATTTTTTTAAAAATATTTGAAGATTTTGATTTTTAGCATTTTCGCTAGCTACATCTAAAGCATCTTGGGAAATATCCGCTGCTGTCACTGACCAAGCTGGTCTGTTTTTTGCTAAGGCAAGGGCTATAGCTCCACTTCCAGTCCCGATATCTAGGACCTTAAGACTTTCCTCAGAATTTTCAGCCAGGATAAGCCCCACTAAATCCTCAGTTTCTGGACGAGGAATCAAAACCCGTTCATCAACTTTTAACCGTATTCCAAAGAAATCTGCATGACCGATGATGTACTGGGCCGGTTTATGAGCTGCTAACTGTTGGAAAATTCCTTTTACAAATACTTCTTCCTCTTTTGTCACCTCTTGCTGGAGGGCAAAGACAAAGTCTGTAAAAGAGAGATTTTTCAAGCTACGATAGACAAAAGAGAGGCTTTCAGCTTCCTCTCCTTGTCTTATCAACTCTTCTTCAAAATCTGAAAATAATTGAGCTAATTTCATTATTTGTTTAATTCTTCTAGTTTTTGCGTTTGGTCATAGAGCACCAAGGCGTCCACAACTTCATCCAATTTACCAGACAAGATGGTATCTAGTTTTTGGAGGGTTAAGCCGATACGGTGGTCCGTGACACGGTTTTGTGGGAAGTTATAAGTACGAATCCGTTCTGAACGGTCACCAGTACCGATTGTCGACTTACGCTCAGCGTCTTGTTCATCCTGAGCAATCTGAGCAAAATGGTCAGCAACACGCGCGCGGATGATTTTCATGGCCTTCTCACGGTTCTTCTGCTGGGTACGTTCTTCCTGCATCTCAACCTTGATATTGGTTGGCAAGTGAACGATACGAACGGCAGTCGCAACCTTGTTGACGTTCTGTCCACCAGCACCAGAGGCGTGATAGATGTCGACACGAAGGTCTTTTGGATCAATATCATATTCTACTTCTTCAACTTCAGGCATGACAAGAACTGTGGCAGTTGATGTATGGACACGACCTTGGCTTTCTGTCACAGGGACACGTTGCACACGGTGGGCACCTGATTCATACTTGAGTTTAGAGTATACAGATTGACCTGAAACCATGGCAACCACTTCTTTGAAACCGCCGAAACCATTCATAGAGGCTTCCATGACTTCAAAGCGCCAGCCTTGGGCTTCCGCATACTTTTGATACATAGTTAGAAGGTCTCCAGCGAAAAGTGCCGCTTCGTCTCCACCAGCTGCTCCACGGATTTCAAGGATGATATTCTTGTCATCGTTTGGATCCTTTGGAAGAAGCAAGATTTTCAATTTCTCTTCGTATTCTTCTTTTTCAGCCTTGGCATCCTTGAGCTCTTGCTTGGCCATTTCTTCCAAGTCCGCATCTCCGCCTGATTCTTTAATCATCTCTTCAGCGTCGACGATGTTTTGAAGAACTTGTTTGTACTCACGGTAGGCTGTTACCGTATCACGAGTAGAAGCCTCTTCTTTTGAAAGCTCCATGAAACGCTTGGTATCAGAGACCACATCCGGGTCACTCAGCAATTCTCCTAATTCTTCATAACGGTCTTCTACAGCTTGTAGTTGATCATAGATGTTCATTTTTTCTCCTTATTTCTCAATTGTTAAATCATAGACTGCTACTACTTCGTTCTCAAATATTTCCCCAGTTTCTTTAAATCCATAACTGAGGTAACAAGATCTTGCATGTTCATTTTCTGGTTCATAAGATAACCAAAGTTTATTGGCTAAACCTGCTGGCGCTGTCCGAACATAGTCTAGCACATTATCCATTACTGGTTTAAAATATCCTTGATCTTGAAAATGCTTGTCAATCATGAAACGAAATAGTAAATAATTTCCATTACTAATTCCGATTTTTTTGTCATAAGCTAACATCACAAAACCTATAATTGCATCATTATCATAAACTGCCAATGGAGCTACAAAATCTCCATTTTTAGTGTAGACGTATGCTTCAGCTAAACTAATTGCGTTTGTTGCAATGAATTGTTTTTGATATCCCTTGACATCCAAATTCAAAACCTCAAAATAATTTTCCATTGTAACATCTCTTAGTTCAATTGTCATAGTTTTGCTCCTTGTTAGAGGTTATCATTGGCGCAAAATAATGTTTACGGCAAACTGAGATATAGGTTTCATTACCACCAATCTGGATCTGTTCTCCATCGTAAACGGGCAGTCCATCCTGTGTTCGCAAAACCATAGTCGCCTTTTTCTTACAATACTGACAGATGGTCTTGATTTCGTCAATCTTGTCTGCTAAGAGTAAGAGATACTTGGAACCTTCGAACAGTTCATTGCGAAAGTCATTTTTCAAACCAAAAGCCATGACGGGTATGTCTAACTCATCAACAACACGAGCTAAGTCGTAAACATGGTGACGCTTGAGAAACTGGGCCTCATCAACCAACACACAGTAAGTTTTTTCTGATAGGTCTCGGATATAGCCGAAGATATCCGTCGTTTCCTCAATCGCAATGGCAGGGCGTTTCATGCCAATACGGCTCGACACATAGCCAACACCGTCACGCGTATCCAGAGCCGAGGTCATAATCACAACACCTTTTCCTTGCTCCTCATAGTTATAGGCCACCTTGAGAATCTCAATCGTCTTACCAGAGTTCATGGTCCCATAACGATAATACAACTGTGCCATGTTTCTTGCTTCACGTCCATTTCTAAATTTTTGCTACATTCTAGTATATCATAATTTTCTTAAGCTTTAAACGGCAAAATGTGGTAAAATAGAAGAAATCAAAAACTAGTGGAGGAAGCTATTATGCCATTTGTACGCATCGATTTATTTGAAGGACGCACGCTCGAGCAAAAGAAGGCTCTTGCTAAGGAAGTAACGGAAGCTGTTGTCCGTAACACTGGAGCACCTCAATCTGCTGTCCATGTCATCATCAACGACATGCCAGAAGGAACTTACTTCCCTCAAGGTGAAATGCGCACCAAATAAGCTAGCTTAAGCAGAATTGCTTAGGCTTTTTCAATCTCCAAGTAGCATCCATTGAAGAAATAGTTCAAATTTGTTACAATTTGAAAAGAGACTTGGAAAAAATTCCAAGAAAAGAGCTATTTATTAAAGGAAACATTATGATTACACGTGAATTTGATACCATCGCTGCTATCTCTACTCCACTAGGTGAAGGGGCTATTGGTATTGTCCGCTTGAGCGGAACTGAAAGTTTTGCTATTGCACAGAAAATTTTTAAAGGAAAAGATCTAAACAAGGTTGCTAGCCATACACTTAACTACGGTCACATCGTTAACCCTCAGACAGGAAAAGTCATGGACGAGGTTATGGTTGGGGCTATGAAGTCTCCAAAGACCTTCACTCGTGAGGATATTATCGAGATTAACACCCACGGTGGGATTGCCGTGACCAATGAGATTCTCCAACTAGCTATCCGTGAAGGAGCTCGATTGGCAGAACCTGGTGAATTTACCAAACGTGCCTTTTTAAACGGTCGTGTGGACTTGACTCAGGCTGAAGCCGTGATGGACATCATCCGTGCTAAGACAGACAAGGCTATGAACATTGCAGTTAAGCAATTAGACGGCTCCCTTTCTGATCTTATCAATAATACTCGCCAAGAAATCCTCAATACGCTTGCCCAAGTCGAGGTTAATATTGATTATCCTGAGTATGACGATGTTGAGGAAACTACTACTGCTGTTGTCCGTGAAAAGACTAGGGAGTTTGAGCAATTGCTAACCAATCTGCTTCGAACAGCCCGTCGCGGTAAAATCCTCCGTGAGGGAATTTCCACTGCTATCATAGGCCGTCCCAACGTTGGGAAATCTAGCCTGCTCAACAACCTCTTGCGTGAAGACAAGGCCATCGTAACCGACATCGCCGGTACCACCCGTGATGTCATCGAAGAATACGTCAACATCAATGGAGTACCTCTCAAATTGATTGATACAGCCGGTATTCGTGAAACAGATGACATTGTAGAACAAATCGGTGTTGAGCGTTCGAAAAAAGCCCTCAAAGAAGCTGACTTGGTACTACTAGTGTTAAATGCTAGTGAACCGCTGACAGTCCAAGATCGTCAACTTCTTGAAATCAGTCAGGATACCAACCGAATTATTCTTCTTAACAAAACTGACCTACCAGAAATGATTGAAACTTCAGAACTTCCTGAAGACGTTATTCGTATTTCAGTCCTTAAAAACCAAAACATCGACAAGATTGAAGAGAGAATCAACAACCTCTTCTTTGAAAATGCTGGTTTGGTTGAGCACGATGCTACCTACTTGTCAAATGCCCGTCATATTTCCTTGATTGAGAAGGCTGTTGGAAGCCTACAGGCTGTTAATGAAGGGCTGGAACTAGGTATGCCAGTTGACTTGCTTCAAGTTGACTTGACTCGTACTTGGGAAATCCTCGGAGAAATCACTGGGGATGCTGCACCAGATGAACTCATTACCCAACTTTTTAGCCAATTTTGTTTAGGAAAATAAGAAAAATCCATGATCCTTCATTCGGTCATGGATTTTATTGTCTTCATTAATAATCTGGTCTTAAGACCCCTGTTACGGTTGCCTTGGTCGCTTCGTAGTCGCCATCTACGACGACTTTGATAATACGTTTGGCATCTTCTTCTGGTGCTGGAACTAAAGGTAAGCGTGTTGGGCCAGCTGCAAATCCCATGTAGTTAAGAACAGCCTTAACTGGAGCAGGACTTGGATAAGAGAAGAGAGCATTGACTTTAGGAATGAATTTACGCTGAATTGCTGCGGCTTTCTTCATATCACTTTCTGCAATGGCCGTAAACATCTCGTGCATTTCATCCCCATTTGTATGAGAGGCAACAGAAATAACCCCGTCCGCACCAAGGTTCATGGCATGGAAAGCATCTCCATCCTCACCTGTGTAAATCAAGAACTCTTCTGGCTTGTGCTCAATCAAATAAGCCATATTAGCCAAGCTCGTACATTCTTTGACACCAATAATATTTGGATGGTCAGCCAAACGAAGCATGGTTTCTGGAGTTAATTCGACAACCACACGACCTGGAATATTATAGATAATAATTGGTAGGTCAGAAGCATCTGCAATGGCCTTAAAGTGCTGATACATTCCTTCTTGAGAAGGTTTGTTGTAGTAAGGAACAATAGCAAGCCCAGCTGCGAAACCACCAAATTCTGCTACTTCTTTGACAAACTCGATAGAGTCACGCGTATCATTGGTACCCACACCCGCAATCAAAGGAACACGTCCATTGACAATCTTTTGTACAGCTGCAAAGAGTTCCAACTCTTCATCGTGAGTCAATGTCGGACTCTCAGCAGTCGTCCCTGCAAGAAGAATGCCATCCGTATGATGGGCCAACAGATGCTCAATCAAGGCTGGAATGGCATCAAAGTTAATGGAACCATCCTCGTGGAAGGGAGTAATAAAGGCTGTGATGATTTTACACTCTTTTAAATCTTGATAAGACATGAAAACACCTCTCTATTTCAAAGAAGGAGTTCATCTGAACTCCTAAACGATATGACTATTTTAATTCAAATTTCAATTCGGCTGTTGGACGAACCAAGCCACGTTCATGAAGAGTTTCTGCAATCTGAACTGAGTTCCAAGCAGCACCTTTGAGAAGGTTATCTGAAACAACCCACATGTGAATTCCTTTTTCTGCATCCAAGTCTTTACGGATACGACCAACAAAGGTATCACGTGAACCAACTGCATTGATGGCTTGCGGATAGATTTGATGAGCTACATCATCTTCGAGAACAGCACCTGGGAAGGCTGCGATAGCTGCTTTGACTTCTTCGATTGGAGCCACTTCTTTTGTTTCGATATAAACAGACTCAGAGTGAGCTGACAAGACTGGAATACGCACACATGTTGCAGATACTGCAATGCTGTCATCTTCCATAATTTTCTTAGTTTCCTTAGTCATCTTCATCTCTTCGTAAGTGTAATCATTGTCAGTGAAGACATCGATTTGTGGAAGAGCATTAAAAGCGATAGGATAATGTTTCTTGTCACCGCCTGAAGGTAAGATTTCGGCATGCAAATCACGTGGTTTCACCCCATCATTCAAGACTTCACGAAGTTCACGTTGTGTCTCAAGAATTGCTCCCATACCAGCACCTGAAACTGCTTGGTAAGTTGAAACAATGATACGGTCCAAGCCCCATTTTTGGCGAACTGGCTCAAGCGCCACCATCATTTGAATTGTTGAACAGTTAGGGCAGGCAATGATACCGTTGTGGGCATCAAGTGCATGAGCATTGACCTCTGGAACAACCAAAGGAACATCTGGATTTTGACGGAAGTAAGATGTATTATCTACTACTACCGCTCCAGCCTTCACTGCGTATGGTGCATATTTAGCTGATGTAGAACCACCTGCTGAAAAGAGAGCAATATCAACTCCTTCAAAAGCTGTTTCAGTCGTTTCTTCAATCGTAATATCTTGATCTTTAAATTTTAAAGTCTTGCCCGCTGAACGTGCAGAAGCAAGTAAACGGATTTTATCGATTGGAAGTGTTGATTCTTCCAACATTTTTATCATCTGAGCTCCGACAGCACCTGTCGCGCCGACTACAGCAACTGTATATCCCATAAATAACCTCTTTCGGAATTTTCTAAAAATTTCTATAATAGAAGTATTATACTACTTTTTCCATGAATTGCAAAGCTTTTTCATCATTTTTTGGAAAATAAAAATCCCCAGTCGCTAGACCAGGGACTAAGAGGCATCTTCATGTGATGAGCAGGTTCACACAACTCATCAAGGTCCGCTCCTGCGTTATGACCTCCTTATGCTCAATAGTAGCCCGAAGACTACCTATCGACTCATCGCGTCTATTATATTACTAGAAATAAGTGGTTTTGTCAATAAGAAATTTTTGCAGGATGACTTTTATTATACAAAAGTCAGAATTTTTTCTCGCGAGCATAAAAAAACTCTTGTGTTCAAGAGTTTCCCTGTAAATATTATGCTAATTGCCGGGATTGAACCGGCGACCTCATCCTTACCATGGATGCGCTCTGCCAACTGAGCTAAATCAGCTTACCTAAAAAGTATACTACAATTAGAAAAACTTGTCAAGTTTCCTTAGAAATTTTCAATAAGAAAAAGCCAGGTAAGAGCTACCTAGCTTGTCTTCTTCTATTTGCTTAAATCGATTCGACGACCAATTTTACCGATAATAATCGCTCCAATAATCAATGAAGCAAATTCACCGATACCTGTTGTGAACCAAGTAAGGAAGAATGGTAATTGCGCTACGATATTCAATTCTGCAGCGATAGTAAACATGGAAATTGAAAAGAGGATTGAAAAAAAGAAATGATCTTTTCGAATTAATCCATTAAAGAGGTAATCTTTGCTATATTTTGCAAAAAGCCAAACACCTAGACTGAGGAATATCAAGGTTGAACCACCACCAACAAAGACATCTAGCAGTCCGAAGCTAAAGAAATTAGCAATCATACAACCGATAGTAACTCCGATGATGTACTTAGGATTGTAAAAAGCCATAAAGTTCATCATTTCTGAAATACGGAACTGATAAGCACCATAGCTGATGGCATTTAGAGGCGGTGTGACAGTCAAAACGACATAGATAGCAGCGACGATTGCGATATCTGCAACATCACGAATAGTTAATTTTTTCATCTTTTCTCCTTTGGCGGTTTCCCGCGTGTAATATGCTTGGTGAAAGAAGCTAAGCACCAAGGGTTGATTCAATCAACCTTACTAGTATAGCACAATAGCCTGCTTTATGCTATACTTAATACATGAAAAAATATATTCAAAAAATTTTTAACAATGAAATTTTTGCCTATCTCTTCTTTGGCCTTGCGACAACTCTAGTTTCTATTCTCTCCCGATTGGTCATTTATCAACTAACTCATAAAGAACTTCTCGCTACTGCCCTAGCAAATATTATTGGTATCCTATTTGCCTTTATTACAAATGATACGATTGTGTTTAAGCAAGCAAGGAAGAATCGACTTATCCGTTTAGTGAAATTTTTTCTTGCTCGCCTTTCTACTTTTCTGTTAGATTTGCTCTTTACTTTTCTGTTTGTAACTCAATTCCCTCATATTATAGGGCAATTTGTAAATGAAAATCTTGATAAGATAAATGCAATAGAAACGATAATTGCACAATTATTGATAATTATTCTTAATTACATTTTAAGTAAGGTCTATGTTTTTAACAAATAAAATTTCTAGGCATATATCTTGCAAGCTTTTCTTAATTAATATATAATAAATAGTAAAAATTTTTGAAAGGGGATTAAGAAAATGTTAAAAGATCTTAAAGCATTTTTGCTTCGTGGTAATGTTGTTGACCTTGCTGTCGGTGTGATCATTGCCTCTGCTTTTGGTGCTATCGTTACTTCATTTGTTAATGATATCATCACTCCACTCCTATTGAACCCAGCCTTGGAAGCTGCGAAAGTACAAAATATCGCTGAGCTTGCATGGAATGGTGTTACATATGGTAAATTCTTGAGTGCTATTATCAACTTCCTTGTTGTCGGTACTGTTCTCTTCTTTGTGATTAAAGCAATGGAAAAAGCTCAAAGCCTTACTAAAAAAGAAGAACCTGCTGAGGAAGCTCCAGCTGGTCCAACTGAATTGGAAGTACTTCAAGAAATCAAAGCCCTTCTTGAGAAAAAATAATCGATTAAAAGGATCTAGCGCGAAGCTAAATCCTTTTTTCTTTACTCTTTGGGTAATTTACCTGCTTTCTCAAGCATTTTCTTAATAAGATAAGGCATTTTAACATTTTCACGACCTTTTTTCTCAATCAGTTTTTTCACAAATTCAGGCATTTGTAAATCTTGAGATTCGGCCAAGATATTTTTAGTCTCATCTGAAGGAACTAATTCATCAAAGGTTTCTTCTTCTGGGAGAAATTCCTTAAATTCTTTGTCCTCATTAGCTCTGACGGTATTAACCAAGGCATCAATCAAACGAGAATCTGTATTTGGCATTGGTGGACGATGGTAGTTTACCCCAAATTCCTGACACAAGTCATAACATTCTACATCGTTGTCAAACAAGACCTCAATGTGCTCACTGATGAAGCTGATAGGAACAAAAATATAATGCTCTGGATGTTCTGTCTGTTCTCTGAGGTACTCTAATACATCTGGCTTAATCCAAGGAATACCGATATCACTCTCACTTTGCCAAGTATTGGTATATTGCTCGGAACTCAAACCTAGTTTTTCAGCGACTAACTTGCTATTTTCAAAAATTTGGTCGATATAGGGGTCACCAAAATCCAAGGCAAAAATAGGTACACTATGGGCTGAAAAGATGACTTTAAAGCTATCTTGCTTCACTTCATCTTTTAAAATCTTAGCAATTTCATCTGCCCAATAGTTTAAGAGAGCTTCTTCTTGATACCAATCCTTAATAACCAAAAATTGAATTTGTTTGCTTTCTAAAAATTTCTCATAGCCCATGACAGAATAGAAAGAATAATGAGGCTCCAAAATCAAGCAAATACACTGCTCAATGCCGTCTGCTTCCATCTGACCAATCACATCTGGAATAAAGGGACTGGAAAACTTATTAGCAAAGTAGACACTGTATTCATTACCTAGCCTAGATTCAACCAAGGCAACTTCTTCACGGGTAATTCTTTGCAGAGGGGTCCCTCCAATTCGCACATAATTGTCATAGAGGGTTTGAATCTCGTGATCTTGAGGTCTCACTCCACGACGAATATTTGTGAAAAAATCAGCCACACCTTCAAAGGTAATCTCTTCTGGCGAACCGAAGGTCATCATTAAAATTGCTTTTTTCATAACTACTTCCTTGTGATGTTTTTATCAATTTTATTTTATCATTTATCTACTAATAAGTAAACGCCAAGATAGTGATATTCTCACTCTTCTGTCTTTTGTTTTTCTCTTCTTTCTATGATACAATGGAAAAAATAAATTCAAAAGGAGTTTTTATGACTTACTCAAATCTCTTGGATCGTTTCTTAACATATGTTAAAGTCAACACGCGCTCTGATGAACACTCTACTACTACTCCAAGTACGCAGAGTCAGGTTGACTTCGCAACCAATGTTCTTGTCCCTGAAATGAAACGTGTTGGACTGCAAAACGTCTACTACCTTCCAAATGGTTTTGCGATTGGTACCTTGCCAGCCAATGATCCATCGTTAACACGTAAAATTGGCTTCATCTCCCACATGGATACTGCTGATTTTAATGCCGAAGGAATCAATCCACAGGTAATTGAAAACTACGATGGTGGTGTGATTGAACTTGGAAATTCTGGTTTCAAACTGGATCCAGCTGATTTTAAGAGTCTGGAGAAATATCCAGGCCAAACGCTCATTACAACTGATGGAACAACCTTGCTAGGTGCTGATGACAAGTCAGGAATTGCTGAAATTATGACTGCTATTGAATATCTGACTGCCCATCCTGAAATCAAACACTGTGAAATTCGTGTTGGTTTTGGTCCAGATGAGGAAATCGGTGTTGGTGCTAATAAATTTGATGCAGAAGATTTTGATGTTGACTTTGCCTACACTGTAGATGGTGGTCCACTAGGTGAACTTCAGTACGAGACTTTCTCAGCAGCTGGTGCTGAATTGCATTTCCAAGGTCGTAATGTCCATCCTGGTACTGCAAAAGGTCAAATGGTCAACGCCCTTCAGCTAGCGATTGATTTCCATAATCAACTCCCTGAAACTGACCGTCCTGAGTTAACTGATGGCTACCAAGGTTTCTATCATCTTATGGATGTGACAGGTAGTGTTGAGGAGGCGAGTGCTAGCTACATCATTCGTGATTTTGAAAAGGATGCCTTTGAAGCTCGTAAGAAAGCTATGCAAGCAATCACTGATAAGATGAATCAAGAACTTGGTAGCGACCGTGTCACACTAAACTTGACTGACCAGTACTACAATATGAAAGAAGTCATTGAAAAAGATATGACTCCAATTACCATTGCTAA